>JAEDOJ010000185.1 GCA_016302015.1 Oscillospiraceae bacterium
CGCGGTCTATCAGAATAACCGTCCGGTAGACCCTGCGGACTTTTTTGAACAGTAAATCATCAACCAGTCGGGAGAAAAGGCTTCCGACTGGTTATTTTTCATTGACAAAAGCCCCGGAGATATGTCATAATAAAAAGTAGACACAAAGGGGTGGATACTATGAAACACACAGGAAAAAGATGGATTGCACTGCTGGTGACGGCGGCGCTGCTGCTGACCGCCGCGGCTTGCTCCGGCGTTGAGACGGAGGAAAAACAGACCTCCGACATAGAAAAGGTACAGCTCCGGGGACGGGATGTGCCGGAAGAGATTCCTCAGGAGCTGGCAGACCTGTTCGGCCTGTCCGGCGAGGAGGACACCGACGGCGACGGGATTTCCGATAAGATCGAGCTTTACGCCCTTGGCTCTGACCCGCTGGTCAGCGACGAAGGGGAGGATTCCGACGGCGACGGCCTGACCAACTATGATGAAATCTACCTCTACGGCACCTCCGCCTCCGAGGAGGATACGGATTTCGACAGCCTTTCCGATTATGAAGAGCTGTTCGTTTACCACACCGATCCCACGGCGTGGGATACGGACGGGGACGGCATCGGGGACGGTCAGGAGGTGGCGCTGGGGACGAACCCTCTGGAGGCAACGGCGCTTTCCACGGTTGACCAGACCCTTCCGGTCACAGAGGAAGGCCTGCTTCTGGACAATCCTGCCCAGCCTGCCGTCACCGGCAGGGCAGACGCCGTTCTGGCAGACAGCGTAACGCTCCGTGCCGCCACGGAGGAGGCGGTGCTTCACAACCGTGCCATTGTGGGCAAGGCGGTGTCCATGGCGGTGGAAGAGGGCGTGGATGCGGATCTGACCCTGTCCTTCCAGACCGGAGGGGACAATGCTTCTCTGGTGATTATGGAAAACAGCGGGGAGGGCTGGCAGCCTCTGGACACCGTACATACCGAAGAGGGTCTCAGCGCCCGGGCCTCCGGCAGCGGCACCTACTGCGTCATGGATCTGAACGTCCTGCTGCCCATGGTGGGAGTGGACGTCAACGGCTATTATGAGGACATCAGCTCCGGACGGCCTGCCACCCGTCAGGTGGAGATTCCCGCGCTGGGTCAGGCGGATGTGGTCTTTGTGGTGGATACCACCGGCTCCATGGAGAAAAGCATCGGGGAGATCGGGGAGAATCTGATTGATTTTGAGACCGCCTTCCGCACCAACTGCAATATTTATACAAATTTCGCTCTGGTCTGCTACGGCGACTATCTGATCAACCCCGAGGATGAGGCCCATGCGGTGCAGAACAACGGATTCAACTGGCATACGGAGAGCGCCTCCCTTCATGAAGCCCTGAGGGGGCTGACCACGGATGACGGAGGCGATCCCAAGGAAACCGCTTTGGACGCCGTGGAATTTGCCCGCCAGCTGAACTACCGGCCGAATGCCGGGAAATTTATCATTTTGGTGACCGATAACGGAACAAAAATCGAGAACCGTTACGGCGTAGCTTCTCTGGAGGAGGAGGCGGCGCTCCTGCGGGAAAGCGGAATCACCCTGGCGGTGGTCTGCCCCGAGCAGATGCAGGAGGAGTACTATCCTCTGGTTTCCGGCACCGGGGGCTGCTTTGCGGATCTGGATCAGCCTGTGGCGGACATCCTCATGGAGCTGGTCAATGTCATTGACAGCGAGGTCAGCGAGAACTGGATTTTGCTGGACGACTATCAGTGCGTTGCCCTGAAGGAGCCTCTGACTGCGGGCGGCTCCTGTGATACGGACGGCGACGGCCTCACCGATGCTCAGGAGGTTGGAAGTCCCAGGCAGGTCGCCCTGACGGATCAGGTGATGCAGCTTTTGGCGGCGCAGGGACTGAGCGAGGAAGAGATCAGAGAATATTTCGCGACCTCCGATGGGGTGAATATTCAGGTTTATTCCTATACCTCCGATCCCACCCTGCCGGACACGGATTTTGACGGTATGCCGGACAGCACGGACTATGCGCCCAGAGACAACGTGATTACCGGAAAGATGGTTTCCGGCAGCCTCAGCGACCCTACCACCATCAACTATGTGCTGGACTACCGAACCTTCTTCGGCAGCAACACTGCCTTCAGTCTGGATTTGTGCGAAACCTCCCTGCTTTACAGCAGCTACATATATTCCGGCAACGGCTTCTCCTTCGACAACACCATCAAGGCGTATAACGGCAGGGATGATCTGACGTCTTCTACCAACGTGTCCAAGCTGCTGCAGGTACACGGAATGGAGGATGTGGTGAACTACAAGCTGGCAGCCGACGGCGGCTATACCGACGACGACATTACCGAATTTGACGTGGCCCACCACGCCGTCACCTACAACGGCAAGACCAAGGAAATCATCGCCATTGTCGTCCGGGGCACCAACCCCACCATTGAGGAATGGAGCAGCAACTTCGATCTGGGTAACCGGTCGAAGGCTTCGGAGTATCCCGACTGGCGGAACACCTCCAACCACAAGGGCTTTGATGTAGCGGCGAACCGGGTGCTGGACTATGTGAAGGGATATGTGGAGAGGACGATTCCGGCGGATTCCTCCACGGTCTACTGGGTTATGGGACATTCCCGGGGCGCAGGCATTGCCGATATCATTTCGGCAAATCTGGTGATGGACAATCAGGTTGTGTTCGGGTATACCTTTGCGGCGCCCAATGTAACCATCAGCAGCACCGCCGGGAACAGCCGGTTCAAGTGCATTTTCAATCTGCTGAACGAGGACGACTTTGTTCCCTGCGTTCCCATGGCGAACTGGGGCTTTACCCACTACGGCGTCTGCGCCACCATTGATATGACCAGCGCCATGCAGAACGAGTGGCATACCGTTACCGGGGATAATTCCTATAACGATATGAGCAAGAGCAATCTGGACGGCGTGATTGCCACCCTCAGCGCAGTCACCAGCGGCTGGGGCACCTGCTATACCTATACCTGCACCTGCCACGGCGACGGCACCAATGACAAGATCATCCAGAGCAATTTAAGCGACGGCGATCTGAACGCCGTCTCCCAGCGGGCCAAAAAGCACTGCATCATCTGGGACTACACCACATGGCTGGGCAATCCAAAGCATAAAGCCTGTCAGCTTCCCGCCTACTTCATGCAGGCCATGGCGGATATCATCTCAGCCGACGGTCTGGGAAGCCAGTTTTCCAGTATGACCAGCTATAAGCTGGCGGATCAGTATGAAGGCGCCAGGAATAAACTGGTCTGGGCTGCGGCCATCGGCGGAATTGTGGATGCCCACTACTGCGAAAGCTATTACGTTTTGATCCAGCATCTGTCCGGCTCGGACTTTAAGTAAATGCATCAGACTGTCAAAAAAGTCCCTTGGCCCCCTCTGACGAG
>JAEDOJ010000186.1 GCA_016302015.1 Oscillospiraceae bacterium
GTGTCCGCCTTTACGGCTGATTGTCAAAGAACGCCACCACCACGGCGCCGGGGCCCACGTGGGTGCCGATGGTGGCGCCCACGGTGGAGATGGGCAGCTTTTCCACCTTGCCCTCCCAGAGCTGTCTGCTGTCGGCGATATAGCGCTGGAGCAGCTCGTCGCTGAGGCCGGTGTAGCCCAGGCACAGGGGCTTGGTAAAGTCCACGCCGCTTTTGTTGACCTCCTGGATCAGGTAATTGTTGCCGTTCTTGGAGCCCCGGGCCTTACCGATCATCACCACGACACCGTCCACCAGCCGCAGCACGGGCTTGATGGACAGAGCGCCGCCCAGCACCGCCACGGTTTTGGAGATGCGGCCGCCCCGGTGCAGATAATCCAGGGTATCGGGCACACCCATCAGGTTGACATGGCTCTTGGCCCGCTCCAGCTCGGTGACGATTTCCTGGGCGGACAGGCCCCGCTCCACTAGCTGCAAAGCATACTTTACCAAAATCTGCTCGCCCAGGGTGGCGTTCATGCTGTCCACCACGTAGACGTTCTCAAACCCGCCGGCGGCCAGGACGGCGCTCTGACAGGTGCCGGAGAGCTTGCTGGAGAGCACCACGGCGATGACCGTCTCTCCCGCCTCCCGGGCTTTTTCGAAGACCTCCTGAAACTCTCCGGGAGGAATCAGGCTGGTGGTGGGCAGCTCCTTGCCGGACTGGAGCTTTTCATAGAAGCTTTTGTGGTCGAGGGTCTCCCCGTCCCGGTATTCCTCCTGTCCAAAGTGGATGGTCAGAGGGATGACCGTCAGGTTCTCGGGATAGGGCCGGCAGAAATCCGAGCCGGAGTCGGTGACAATGCGAATCTTTTCCATAGCGGTTCCTTTCATTCCTCCCGGTCTGCAATGTAGCGGGAGAGGTTATTGATGATGATTTCCATGGCGGCGTAAAAATGCTCCCGCTGCTCCTGGGTCAGCCCCGAGCCGCCGCCGATCATGGCATCATCGATTTTCTGGTATACCTTCTGCGCCAGCTCCCGGCCTGAGTCGGTGAGGGTCAGCTTGGTGCGGTAGGAGCGCTTGTTTTCCGGGAAGTCCCCCCGAACCAGACCCCGCTCCACCAGCTGGGCAAGGCACCGGGACACGGCGGCCTTGTCCTCCTTGCAGACCTCCGCCATCTGGGTGACGGTGAGCCCCTGGGGATTCTTGCCCAGGTAATACAGGCACATCACATGATTGGCCCGCAGACCGAAGGGCTTCATCTCGATTTCCTTCAGCTTTTGCAGATACCGGTTCAGCTCCAGAATAGAGCCGGTGAGGGTTTCAAAACGATTCATGCTCCCTTCCTCCTTCGGGACAATGGTACGCAGGCTATTCTATCACACACTTGTTGATATTTCAACATCTATTTTCGAATTTTATCCCGGAGATTCCGGAAGAAATTGTTGTTCATGAGAAAATAACGCACACACAACTGTAGAGGAGGCTATAGATGGCCGCCAGGTAACGAAACAGAGCGGTTCGTTGAATGGAAAAACGTGCATCGATACCGTAGACCAACGAGCAGAGCCCATTCCCTACGTTTCGCTGGGGGCGGCACCATTCAACCGGGGGCTCGGGTGTCCAACCTGGCGGGAGGATAATATCCTCCCCTGTTATGAAGTGACCCACGTCAAGTGGGGAAAACGTAGAATTCTGCGCCCTAAAAATGTTAAAAATACCGAAAGGCATATGGAAAGGATCCGGCGACAGATTCCCGGCAGTTAACCACTCTGTTATTCGCGGATTGGATACCGCCAGGCTAATGGCTTCGCCGAAAGCTCTGCAATCTACAGGCATGGATCACAAATAGAGCATACGCCCTGTCGTGCCAATAAGGGGAGGACACAGATAGCTTGAATGAGCCGTTTGTTCCGGATTCCTCCCAGATACCTTCCGATATTATTTTTGTTTGAAAATGAATGTTTGCTTTTAGATTCTGAGCCGGTACAACCCAGTCACCCCGAAGGGGCTTGCACTTTACTTCGATTCAAAAAATGCTATACTGGATTCACGGCGAGGATGTCAATTGTCCTTGTTTGCTTTTGAGTTCGTCGCCGGTGTTTTACCACCAGCATTTTTTGGAGCGAAGTCAAGTGTGACGGCCATCATGCGATACGCCCCGTCATCATGCCCCACACAAAACAGGCCAGTTCTCTTGCGACTGCTACCTTGGCAATTGCTCCCTTGGAGCGCAGCTGAATGTTGATATACTTTCTGCGAAGTCTCTCGTTGGCTCTGTCTGCGTACGCAATGATTTCTTTGGGATTTCCCTCTTGTCTTGCTTTTAACGCTTTGGATTTTATCTTACTACCCTTACTGAAGCAGTTGGCAGATTCCACCAGCAATCGCCGCAGATGGTTGTTGCCGGATTTGGTAATGCCCAACCGGTTGATCCTGGTGGAGCTGGAATTCTCTCCGGGAACCAGTCCCAGGAAGGATGTGAAATTCTTTGCTTCCGGGAAACGGTTGAAATCCCCCACTTCCACAATGAGAGACAGGGCAGTATGGGTTGCGATCCCTTTCAGGCAGCTTAGCGCTCTTACCCGATTGTTATATCTTTCCGTCTGCGCTAGTGCTTCAATCCTCCGGTCATACCGAGCCAGTCTCTCTGTCTGCTGGGTGTAGGTAAACAGATACTCGTCCAGTATTTCACGGAACAAGGCGTTCGGGAACGTCAGCTTCTTCAGCCATTCCAAGTGTGCCTGGGTCCAGCGGCTCTTTTCAGGGTAGTGATGTCCTTGCCGTGTGCACATGGCACAAATCTGCTGCTTAGTGGATTTCAGCTGCGTCTGCGTATCGTTGCGCATACGAATGTACTCCTTGACTGATTCATCGTTCTGGTCGGGAATGTACACATAGCCACAGGTTCCGTTCCTCATGGTCTGCGCGATGAGCATCGCATCCCGACGGTCTGTTTTGATACGTCCTCCCTGTGGAACTGGTATTGTGGTGGGGGCGATGATAAGACACTCCACACTAAACCCCTTCCACTTGTGACTTGAGATGGCACGGAACAATGAGTAACCCAGGCAGCCAGCCTCATAGCCGCAGATGAAGTGCGTGAAGCCCCTGCGTTCGTGGAGCTTGTTGAGATACTTCTCCAGTTCCTTCATCTCTGGATTGATCGTGCCTCGTCCGAAAGGCATGTCGCTTTCTACCGTCATTGCACAAAGAGTATAATTTGTGGTATGGACATCCATCCCGATGTATGCTATAGTATTCATGGTGACCTCTCCTTTGTTTGTGGTGATTCCTGTGCTATGGTTTTGCATCTTTAGTTCACAGGTAAATCCACGTTTTTGCAATGGGGAGGTCACTTCATATTATCTACA
>JAEDOJ010000015.1 GCA_016302015.1 Oscillospiraceae bacterium
TCCTGCGTCACTTGCGCCGGCAACGGTATCGCAATCTATCTGATCAGCGAAGTCAGAAAAGCGCTGCCTGTGCCGGAAACGACTGTCTCTTAAAACGGAGGTTTTTATGAACCAATCCCCTATGCGAAAGCTCCTTTCTTCAAAGCTGTTTCTGTCTGCTTCCATTCTTTTCTTCGCCCTCTTTCTTGCGGCGCAGTGTTATGAGATTTTGACCCTTGAGGAGTCCATGAAGGAGCCGCTCAATGAAGCCATGCTGTTGCAGGAGTTTGAGCCCGCTTTGATTGAGGAGATTGTCTCCCTCTCCCTGCTGATCATGCTGGTTCTTGGTCTGGTGCTGACCACCGCCCTTTTCGCTCCATTTTTTGTGGGCAGCTTCATGATCTACGCCAACGCCCGTTCCGGGAAGCCGTGGAAAACCGCCGGATTCACCCTGATCAAGGTGTACTACGTGATTTCCGTTGTGCTTCACACCTTTTCCCTCTTTTCCCTTTTCCTTTCCATGGGAACGGATACCTACAGCTACATAGCGAACCTGGCGGAGCAGGGTCTGGCCCTTGTTGTGGAGGTGTTCGGCTTACAGGCTGCCAAGGCTTGTCAGGAATATGCCCGTTTTGGATCGACCAACAGGCGCATTTCCGGGATTCTGCCGGTGGCGATCATTATTTCCCTGTGCGTACAGGCGGGCAACCTGATTTTGACCGTAATCATGTATCTTGTCGGTGTAGGCCTCCCCGGTGCGGAGGCGTATCAGTTCCAGGATCTTCTGTCCTTCGGTGCGCTCCTCCTCATTGGCCTTCTCAGTATGGGGGTTCGCGCCCTGTATCTCCCCTTTGTAAACCGGCTGAAAACTGCTATTACAGGCAGCGAGCCAACTGAAGAATCTGAAATACTGTTGAACTGAAACAAGGGACTTCTTGCCGAAGTCCCTTGTTTTGCCTGGAAGTATCTTCATGGATCGACTTTTTTCCGCTTTTTCGTTGACTTACCCCGGGAAAAGCGGTATAATTAATTAGATTGATAATCAAAAGGAGACCATCGAATGAAAAAAGCATTGATTACATTGCTCATTTTGGCGATTCTCGCCGGTGGGCTTTTCGCTTTATATTATTTTTTGTGGACGCCGGAGAATCTGGACGCTCTGGGCGACCGTTCCATGGAGTCCGGGCATTACGACCGTGCCATCTGGTTTTACAGCAAGGCCGCCGACATGGACCCGGAGAATCCGGAATACGTTCTGGATCTGGCAGACGCCTGCATCATGGGCGGCAGCTACACCAAGGCCGAGCGTTCTCTGGTGACCTACATCCGCAAAGCCCCCTCCACGGAGCTGTACGCAAAGCTGTCTTCCCTTTATGTGGCGCAGGACAAGCTGCTGGACGCTCAAAATCTGCTGGACAACATCACCGACCCCACCTTCCGCAGTGAGTTGGACGCCATGCGTCCCCAGGCGCCTGTCTTCTCTCCCGAGAGCGGGGAATACTCCGAATACATCAATCTGGAGCTTACCGGTGAAGGCTCGATTTACTACTCCATGGACGAGCAATATCCCTCCAGAGAGGATGCGCCCTACGCTGAACCCATTGCCCTCCCCGCCGGCGCCACCCATGTGAAGGCCATCATTGTGGGCGACAACGGTCTGGTCAGTCCCATTGTGGAAGCGGATTACCTGATCGTCGGCGTGGTGGAAGAGGTCAATTTCGTCAGTTCCGAATTGGAAACCTATATCCGAGAGTCCCTGTACATCCCCAGAACCAGCCCGGTTTACACCAGCGACCTGTGGACGGTGACGGAATTGAGTGTTCCCTATGATGTATCGGATTACTCCGACCTGAATTACTTCACCAATCTGACCTCTCTCCGGATCGAAGACAGCACCGTCAGCGACTATTCCTTCCTGCTGAATACCCCTGATCTGGAAAAGCTGTATCTGCCCGGCTGCATGATTTCCGAAGAAACCATGGAATATATCGGCGGGCTTTTGAAGCTGAAGGAGCTGGATCTGAGCAACTGCAGTCTGTCCACCATCACCCCCATCGGCAATCTGACCAAGCTGGAATTACTGGATCTCTCCGGCAACAGTATTTCCGATATTTCCGCCTTTGCATCCGTTTCTGAGCTTCGTACCCTGGATCTGGGCAGCAACGCTGTGACCACCCTGGATTCTCTGGCTGAGGCCACCAAGCTGGAGGTGCTGGACATCTCTGAGAACTCCGTCACCACCCTGACGCCTCTGATGAACTGCGCCTCCCTGATCAACATCAACGCCTGCGGCAACCAGTTGACGGAAATTTATGTGGCATACAATCTGATCAGTCTCCAGCACATCCTGATTGCCAGAAATTCCGTGGCGGATCTCAGCCCTCTGGCTTCCTGCCCCAACCTGACCTATGTGGACGCTTCCCAGAATGCCGTGACCGATATCAGCTTCATGGGAGCGCTGGCCAACCTGACCTATGTGGACGTGAGCCACAATGCCATCACCGCCATTCCCGCTCTCCCGGAGGGTGCGAGATTGCAGCAATTCTACGCCTCCTACAATCAGTTGTCCGATATTTCCCCGCTGGTGGGCTTGCAGGAGCTGACCTATGTGGACATTGATTACAACACCGAGGTGGAAGAAATTGAAAGCCTTGCCGCCTGTCCCCTGATCGTTCAGGTGGACGCCTTCGGCACGAAGGTTTCCTCCGTCACCGCCCTGACCAACATGGGCGCCATTGTGAACTTTGATCCCACGGCGCTGTCTGCGGAAACTGCGTAAGATTTTTAATTTGTTTCTACTTCGTTCATAGTTTCTTCAAAATTTCCCGATAAAATCTGAAGTGTAAGGACGAGATACATCGTTCCTTCAATTGATCATTTTTCATTTATCTCTCTTTTCTATTTTCCCCTCTCTCATTTCTGTAGCGAATGCCCGGTTGTCCTCCCCTCGGACAGCCGGGCATTTGCATCTGTTATTTTCGTTTTATCGTTCGTAATCGAACTCGAAATCGTAAATGCTTACGGTATCGCCGTCTTCGATCCCCAGTTCCTCCAGCCGGGCAAAGAGCCCGGATTTCCGAAGCTGGCGGTCAAAGTACATTCTGGATTCATAATCCCCAAAGTTGATGTCGCAAATCAGCCGCTGAATCCATTCGCCGGTAATCACCCAGAGATCGTCCATATGCTCGATGTGCAGATCCTCGGCTTTTCCCGCCTCGGGCAGAGGCTTCACATACTCCGGTTCATAGACGATGACCGGAGGCAAATCCTTCAGCTTCCCTGCGACCACCTGCATCAGATGTCTGGTGCCCTGGGTGGTGGCGGCGGAAATCTCGTAGAAGGGATAACCCCGCCGGGTGACATAGTCTCTCAGGCGTTCCAGATTATCGCTTCCATCCGGGATCAGGTCGCACTTATTTGCGGCCACGATCATGGGACGAGACGCCAGATCGGGAGAATAATTGGCCAGTTCCTGGTTGATTTTCTCAAAATCCTCCACCGGGTCCCGATCCTCACAGCCGGACACGTCCACCACATGGACGATCAGACGGCAGCGGTCAATATGGCGGAGAAAATCATGACCAAGACCCGCACCCTCTGCCGCGCCTTCAATGATGCCGGGAAGATCCGCCATGACAAAGGACACGCCGTCCTCCACGTAGATCACGCCCAGGTTGGGGAACAGGGTGGTGAAGTGATAGTTTGCGATCTTGGGATGGGCGTTGGAGGTCACGGAAAGCAGGGTGGATTTGCCCACGTTGGGGAAGCCTACCAGCCCCACATCTGCCAGCAGCTTCAATTCCAGAATAACCTCATGCTCTTCTCCGGGCAAACCCGCCTTGGCAAAGCGGGGCACCTGGCGGGTGGGCGTGGCGAAGTGCTTATTTCCCCAGCCGCCACGGCCGCCTTTGCAGAGAATAAAGTCCTGATCGTCGGACATATCCTTGATCACTTCGTTGGTCTGCGCGTCACGGACAACCGTGCCCCGGGGAACCTGAATGATCAGATCCTGCCCTCTCTTTCCGCTGCACCGGGCTCCCTGACCGTCCTGTCCGGGAGAGGCGGTATACTTTCTCTTGTACCGAAAATCCATCAGGGTGGAGAGATTGTCATTCACCCGCAGGACAATATTTCCGCCCTTGCCGCCGTCACCGCCGTCGGGGCCGCCGGCTGCGACATATTTTTCTCTGTGGAACGCTACGGCGCCGTTGCCGCCATTGCCGGCCTTTACGAAAATTTTTACTTTATCAATAAACATGATTACCACTCTCCCATCTGAAAAAAATCCCGAACATATAAATATGTTCGGGATTCCTTATAGCGTCTTACTGCTCAACTGCGTAGACAGAGCACTTCTTGCGATCCTTGCCCATGCGCTCGAACTTGACACGACCGTCAATCTTTGCGAACAGGGTATCATCAGTGCCGATACCTACGTTGGTACCGGGATGAATGTGAGTGCCTCTCTGGCGAACCAGAATGTTGCCGGCCAGAACGAACTGTCCGTCAGCACGCTTTGCGCCCAATCTCTTGGACTCGGAATCACGACCGTTCTTGGTGGAACCGCCGCCCTTCTTATGTGCGAAGAACTGGAAACTCAGTTTCAACATATGTTACACCTCCATAACTTCGATATAATCAGGATAATCATCCCGCAGAGACATGACCGTCAGCATAAAGCCGGTCAGCACCGCCTGCACCGCGTCTTCATCGTCGCAGGTCGCGGGAATGGTGAGGGTGACTCGGGGCTCATCTTCGTTGACTCTGGTATTCGCATGATTACCAAGGACATCGTTGATCGTACACTCAGCGAAGGTCACTGCGGTGGAAACCGCGGCACACACAATGTCGCTTCCCTCTTCCGCATATCCGCTGTGCCCCGACACGGAGAATCCATTGATCCGTCCGTTTTGATTGAAAATCTCAACTCTCGTCATAACTTAAGCCTTGATGGTCTCAATCTGCACCTTAGTGTACGGCTGTCTGTGGCCACGGATGGACTTGGAGTCCTTCTTGGGGCGATACTTGAAAACGACGACCTTCTTGGCCTTGCCGTTCTTCAGCACCTTCGCTTCGACAGAAGCGCCTGCCACCACGGGAGCGCCGAACTTGGAGTTCTCGCCGTCCACGACTGCCAGCACCTGATCGAAGGTTACGGTTGCGTCAGCCTCAGCGTTCAGCTTCTCGACGTAAATGATGTCGCCTTCCTTGACGCTGTACTGCTTACCACCGGTAACGATAACTGCCTGCATAGTTGTTTGCACCTACCTTTTCTGTAGTCTCGCTCTGGAGGTGTGAGACCGGGTCTCAGCTTCTACCTCTTCAATGCGGCCTGTCTATTTTAACATCTATTTCCCCAAATGTCAAATAGATTTTTTAAAAATTTTCTGTTTTTTCTTCCTAAATCTGGTCTCTTGCAGAAAAGACTTGCAATTTGTCGATTTTTGTGGTATATTTGTTGCAAATTATGTAACTCTCAGGAGGTTTCCTATGCACAGGCGTTCATGGATCGCACTGCTTCTTGTTTTTTGCCTGCTTTCCACTTGCTTGCCCGCCGCTTCCGCAGTGTCATCCCAGGAAATTCAGGAAGAGATCGACCGTCTGGAAGAGCAGGCGGATGAGATCGCTGCCCAGCGTGAGGCTTTGGAAGAACAAATCTCCGCAACCAGCGATGAGCTTCTCTCCTATGCGGATAAGAAATTACAAATTGACACCGAAGCCGAGCTGCTCCGTCAGACGGCAGAAAATATCAACGCCCAGATTCAGGAGTACAGTGCGCTGATTTCAGAGCGTCAGGCAGAGCTTGATGAGCTGGAAGCTGCCCACGAAGACCTGCTGAACCGCTACCGCCTGCGGATGCGTACCATTCAGGAGCGGGGCGAGGTTACCATCTGGTCGGTTCTGTTTACGGCGGATAATTTTGCAGATATGCTGGAAGACCGGGTCATGGTGGAGGAGATTGCCAAGTCCGATCAGCGGATGCTCCAGCAGCTGCAGGACAGCGCTGTGGAAATTCTCAATGTAAAGAACACCCTTGCCGACCACAAGGCCGGTTTGCAGGAAAAGAAAACCGAGCTGGCGGAGACCAACGCTCAGTTGGAAGCCAAGCGTGCCGAGGCTGACGCCATGATTGCGGAGCTGAACGCCGACCGGGAGCGTCTTCGTGCGGAGGTTGCCGCCGCGGAAGAAAAGGAAGCAGAGCTGATTGCGGAGATCGCCCAGAAGGAAAAGGAGTACACCGCAGCCCGACTGGTGGAAAACGGCGGCATTTCTCCCATCTACACGGAGAGCGGCTTTATTTTCCCCGTCGCCCTCAGCGGCTTCTTCTACCTGTCCTCCCCCTACGGAATGCGGGTCAATCCGGTCACCGGCATCTACTGTCTGCACAACGGCGTGGATTTTGCGGCGACCTCCGGCACCCCGATTTACGCCAGCAAGTCCGGCGTGGTCACCACCGCTGAACTGGCAGGCGGCTGGGGCAACTACGTTGTCATCAACCACGGCGACGGCTTCTCCACCCTCTATGCCCACATGATCTATTACACCGTCAGCGTCAATGAGTATGTGGAGCAGGGGGAGATCATCGGCTACGTGGGTTCCACCGGAAATTCCACCGGCCCCCACCTGCATTTTACCGTTTTCTACGACGGCAGTTCCGTGAACCCCATGAATTACGTCAGAGTACCGTAAACTAAAAGGGCTGACCCGTTGGGCCAGCCCTTTTAGTCTGTCAAAAAAGTCCGGAACCGCCAAAATTGGGGTTATTATTTCAGCAAATTGTCCTTTTTAGATTCTGCGAAAACACAGAAAGCTTTCCGAACTTTTTGTCTGCATTTCTCTTGCTTCGCAAAAATTTTGGCTTTCATCGCAACTCCCGGTCTACCGTACCTTTGTACGCCGACGACCGGGAGTTGCTCGACTTCCGAACTTTTTTGCAGCCTTTCACATATGATGGATGTTTTGAGATATTTCGTTCAAAGCCCTGGCGGATTCCCTCTGTGTGGTTTCCTGTCTGGACAGGTCGGCCAGAGACACCATTCCAACCACCTTACCGTTTTCCTGCACCGGAAGCCGCCGAATCTGCTCCCTGGCCATCAGCTCCGCAGCGGCGGAAACTGGCTCCTCCCCGCCTACGGAAATCACACGCCGGGTCATAATTTCCCGGATAGGCAAAGTCTGCGGGTCCTCCTCCGCCGCAACGCACCGCAGGACAATATCCCGGTCTGTAATCATCCCCCGCAGCTTTCCCTCACCGGTACAAACCGGCAGCGCCCCGATATTATATCTGGACAGCAGTCTGGCCGCCACCGCCGTGCTCTCCTCCGGGCTGACGCTGACGATCTGACGTGTCATCAAATCCTTGATGTTCATATGCTCCCCTCCATAAAAATCGCCCCTGCCGACGGCTGCCGGCAGGGGCTTTGGTCTTGTAAAAATTATGGACGGAATTGAGCCGGGTTATACTTACTTCTGAAAGCTGGCGTCGATGGCTTCCGCAGCCTTCTTGCCTGCGCCCATAGCCAGAATGACCGTGGCCGCGCCGGTAACAGCATCGCCGCCGGCATAGACGCCTTCACGGGTGGTCATATTCTCCTCATTCACGATGAGGCAGCCCTTCTTGTTGGTCTCAAGACCCGGAGTGGTGGAACGGATCAGGGGGTTGGGAGATGTGCCCAGCGCCATGATGACCGTATCCACGGGCAGCTCAAAGTTGCTGCCGGGGATCTCCATGGGACGGCGTCTGCCGGAGGCGTCCGGCTCGCCCAGCTCCATGCGGACGCATTCCATGGCGCCCACACGGCCGTTGCCGTCATCCAGAATCTTCACAGGATTGCAGAGGGTGCAAAGCTCAATGCCCTCTTCCTTGGCATGGTGCAGCTCCTCCAGACGGGCGGGCATTTCCGCCTCACCACGACGGTAGACAATGTACACATGGTCCGCGCCCAGACGCTTGGCACAACGTGCCGCATCCATGGCAACGTTACCGCCGCCCACCACGGCCACTGCCTTGGAGACGATGACAGGAGTATCGCTCTGGCCTTCATAGGCCTTCATCAGGTTGATGCGGGTCAGGTACTCATTTGCGGACATCACGCCCTTGAGCGCTTCGCCCTCAATGTGCATGAACATGGGCAGACCCGCGCCGGAACCAACGAACACAGCCTTGTAGCCCATCTCAAACAGCTCATCTACGGACAGAACCTTGCCGATGACCATGTTGGTCATGACTTCCACGCCCATGGCCTTCAGCTTCTCCACTTCGTTGGCAACAATGGCCTTGGGAAGACGGAATTCGGGAATACCGTAGACCAGAACACCGCCGGCAGTATGCAACGCCTCAAAAACAGAGACTTCATACCCCTTCTTTGCCAGCTCGCTGGCACAGGTCAGACCTGCGGGGCCGGAGCCGACCACGGCAATCTTAATGCCGTTGGACTGGGGCTTTTCGGGCATTTTATTCACATTTTCACGGTACCAGTCCGCCACGAAGCGTTCCAGTCTGCCAATGGCAACCGGCTCGCCCTTGACGCCCCGGATGCACTTGCTCTCGCACTGGGTCTCCTGGGGGCAGACACGGCCGGACAGGGCAGGCAGTGCGTTGGTGGAGGTAATCACCTCATAAGCGCCCTGGAAATCTCCCTCCGCAACCTTGGAGATAAACTCGGGAATGCGGATATTTACGGGACACCCGGCCACGCACAGGGGCTTCTTGCAGTTCAGGCAGCGCTTTGCTTCTTCCACCGCCATCTCCGGGGTATAGCCCAGAGATACTTCCTTAAAGTTCTTATTTCTTACGTTGGCTTCCTGCTCCGGCATGGGAGTCTTGGTCATCTGCATATTCGCCATATCTTTCTTCCTCCCTTACTGAATCAGTGCCTTGCCGATCTTTTCCATGCGGCAGATATGCTCTTTCTCGTCCCCTGCTTCCTGATCACGGTATACGCCGTTCCGGTTCATCAGCTCCCCAAAGTCCACCTGATGACCGTCGAAGTCCGGGCCGTCAACGCAGGCAAACTTGACCTCGCCGCCAACGGTGACACGGCAGCCGCCGCACATTCCCGTGCCGTCCACCATGATGGGGTTCAGGGAAACGATGGTCTTCACGCCGAAGGGCTCCGTGGTCTTTGCCACAAACTTCATCATGGGGATGGGGCCGATGGCCAGCACCTCGTCATACTTGTTGCCCGCCTCCAGCAGCTCCTGGAGCTTGACCGTGACAAAGCCATGCTCGCCGTAGGAGCCGTCGTCGGTCATCAGGTACAGATTGTCGCTGCAGGCACGGAACTCGTCCTCCAAAATCACGATGTCCTTATTCCGGAAGCCCACAATGACGTCAACCTCACAGCCCGCTTCCTTGAATGCCTGTGCAGAGGGCAGGGCAATGGCGCAGCCAACGCCGCCGCCTACCACGCAGACCCGCTTTACGCCTTCCGTCTCCGTAGGCTTGCCCAGCGGGCCGACGAAATCCTGAATATAGTCGCCTTCGTTCAGAGCGCCCAGCATCTTGGTGGACAGACCCACCTTCTGGAAGATGATGGTGACAGTGCCCTTCTCCCGGTCGTACCCGGCGATGGTCAGGGGAACACGCTCGCCCTTGTCGTCAATGCGGAAAATGATGAACTGACCGGCACGTGCTTTTTTGGCCACAAAGGGGGCTTCGATCTCAAGCAGGGTTACCGCAGAGTTCAGCTCTTTCTTTCGGACAATTTTGAACATAAAATACATCCTTTCGCTATAAAATTATCTTCCAAAGAATTATACCACAAATTTCAGAAAGTGCAAGGATTATATCTCCTCATCCGGAATTATTACGATGGGATTTTTCCCGATCTTCTCCCATTTCAAGTACGGAATCAGCTCTCCGGCAGACAGATCCGCGTTTTGGTCGATCAGTCCGGCTCGGAAGGCCAGAGCTCCAAGCAGCCGCTCCGGCGTATGGGTCCGGCGAAGGTGGGCAAGGTCCAGCGCTTTTTCCCGTTTGCTCAGCCGTTTGCCGTCCGGCGCTGACAGGAGGGGAACATGGTAAAACTTCGGCACTGCAAAGCCAAGGGTTTCATACAGCCAGATCTGACGGGCTGTTGAGGACAGCAAATCACTGCCCCGAACCACCTCCGTCACCCCGCCCAGCCCATCGTCACAGACCACCGCCAACTGGTAGGCGTAGACTCCGTCAGACCGGCGGAGAATGAAATCCCCGCAGTCCGTGGGAAGGAATTCCGTGATTTTTCCCCAGACGCCATCCTCAAATGCTACGGTTTTGTTCGGCACCCTGACACGCCAGGAGGGTCTTTTGGTTTTTAACGCCCGTTCCTCCGCCGTCAGATTTCGACAGGCGCCGCTGTAGATCAAGGTTCCGTCGGAGGCGTGAGGTGCGGAGGCGGCGTGCAGCTCGCTGCGGGTGCAATAGCAGGGATAGGTGTCAAGCTGATCAAAATAGGAGGCATAAATCTCGCTGCGCCCGCTTTGCAAGGGCATTTCTTCATCCCAATCCAGTCCCAGCCATTCCAAATCTGCCCGCAGGGCGTCAATATAGATCTGTTTGCTGCGATCCGGGTCAAGGTCTTCCATCCGAAGAAGCATTTTCCCCTCCTGAGAGCGGACGGACAGCCATGCCAGCAGGGCGGTAAACACGTTTCCCAAGTGCATACGTCCCGAAGGACTGGGGGCAAATCTTCCCGTCATGGCAGCTCCACCAGATTTCTCAGGGGCTTCCCGGTGAGGTAGTTTTCCAGATTCTCCCGGCAAATCTCCCAAATTTTATCTTCCGTGGATTTCAGGTGTCCAAAGCTGACCCCGGCTACATGAGGGGTAAGGATCACATTGGGAAGCTGCCACAGGGGATGATCTTCGGGCAACGGCTCCGGATCGGTGACATCCAGACCAGCTCCAAAAAATTTTCCCTCCTGCAGGAGTTTTGTGAGACAGTTCAGGGCAATAAAGCTCCCTCTTCCCACATTGATTAGAAGGGCGTCTTCCTTCATGGAGGAAAGCCGCTCCTCGTTCAGATAGCCCGCCGTCTGTTCATTGGCAGGCAGGGCGCAAAGGACGAAGTCCGCCTCTGTCAGGGCTGTCTGTGCGGTTTCCAGCGTTACAAGATCGTCGAAAAAGGGGCGTTTCTTCCCGGTGCTTCTGCAAACGCCGGTGGTATGTACCCCCAAAGCCTTTAATCGCTTTGCTATTGCCGTACCGATGTCTCCACAGCCAAAAATCAGGGCTTTTCCTCCGGAAATCTCCTTCTCACAGCCCTGATCCGCCCATTGGCAGGACTTTGTATAGGCGGGAAATCTCCGGCACAGGGCAAAGAGCATCCCAACGGCGTGCTCTGCGATGGTCTCCCCAAAGGCGCCGGAGGCCGTGGTCAGCAGAACATTTTCGGGAAAGCCTCCGTGGAGATACCGATCCGCCCCCGCCCAGAACATCTGCACCCAACGTAAGCATTTTGCGTGGGACAGTTCTTCCAATGTGGGCTCGCCAAAGATCACCTCGGCTTCCTCCACGGCTTTGAAACGTTTTTCCCCGGAAGCCTCTGGCGGCAAAATCAACAGGTCTTTTTCAATTCGGTCAAAGACGTGAACCGGTGCGTCCCCGTCACAAAGGCACAGATATTTAGCCATCCTCCACCTCCGGCAGCTCCACAAGGGTTGGTTCGTGTCCCAAGGCAGGAATCACCTTCTCCAGCAAATCCTTCGTGGAGAAGCTGACGGTGGAGGTGTTCTGCCCCGGATGACAGGCAAACCGTTCCTGACGCAGCACGGAGCGGTCGATCACCAGCCGGACACGGCCTTCCCTGTCGTTCATCAGGCCAAGCACCGTGGCGGAGCCGGGGCGAACCCCCAGCAGCCGCTCCAGCTCCGTTCCCTCCGCAAAGGACAGGCGGGAACAGCCCAGTTGGGCAGAGAGATATTTGGTCTTGAACACCTTATCTCCCCGGATCAGCAGGAGGTAAAAATCCGTCTTCTGCCGGTTGCACAAAAAGAGATTTTTGCAGATTTCCGTGCCCAGCACAGCTTCCACCCCGTGGCACATGGGAATGGTCATGGCCGGGTCGTGATCCGCCCGGTCAAAGGTCACCTTCGCCTGTTCCAGCAAATCGTAACAGGCTTCCTCCACCGCAGACCGGTGATCTTCCGGTCTGCCCTCGAATTTTGTTTGTATTACTTTAAAATCTTCCATATCAATATGCAATATTCAGGTCATCCCACGTGACATCATTTTCATAGGGATTGAAATAGGTGTTGAGTAAATTCAGATAGTCGCCGTCGGCGCTGATCAGCACATAGGTGCCGTCGCCGCTGATATAAAAGGGCACGGTGGTCATATACATATTCTCCGTGCCGCAGGACAGGACGGCCTCCGCAATCCATGTGAAATTCCCCACGGACAGATCCGTGGTGGCGTTGGCCTTCAGCATGGCAAGGGCGCCGGGAACCTTCCACAGGTTCTTCAGACTGACCCACTGGTCAATGGCAGAGAGCATAAAGTCCCGCTGCACCCGGACACGCCCGATATCGGCGTCATAGTAGCCGTAACGGTAGCGGACAAGCCCCATGGCTTCCTCCCCGTCCAGGGTCTGAAAGCCGGAATTCAGCGCAATATGCAGATCCTGCGTGGGATCATCGTAGTACATATCCATGGGAACATTGAAGTCCACGCCCCCAAAGAGATCCACAAGGTCTACAAACACATCCAGCTCCAGCAGAATATAGCCGTCGGGACGGAAGCCTACGCAGTCCTCCACATAGCCCATCAGGGAGTCCATGCCTTCCTCCCCCTTCCCGTTGATTCCGTAGGCTCCGTTGATCTTCTGGGGCCAGTAGGTGCAGTTGACCTTGGTATCTCTGGGAATGCTCATCAGGCTGACCTGACCCGTGGCGCGGTTGACGTTCAGCAGCATGATGGTATCCGTCCGGTCGCCGGATTCATCCGTACCGGCCAGAAGAATCGTACAGCTTTCCTCCTTATGCTCTCCCAGAGAGCTTCCCGCAGGAGGCTTGGCCATCACATGAAGCACCACCAGAGTGATCACCAGCAAAAGCAGCAAAACACCGAAGAATTTCAGGATAAATCTCAGGAATCTGTGCTTTTTTTTGGGTTTTGCAGGTTTTTCCTCCGGTTGTCCGCCCGCCGACGGCCGGGGAGCGGAACGGCTGCCTGCCGGTCGGGCGGTGGGACGGCTGCCGTATTGCTCCCCCTGACTTCTCTGAACCGGCCGCCGCTGCGCCCTGGGAGGGTTCACCTCAGGCTGCCGCTGATTGGGCGTCCACACCTGAGGCTGCAGAGGATCTCTGCGGGGCTGCGTCCGCCGGGGGAGCGGAGGCTGGTAAACAGGCTCCCGCTGCGCAGGCTCCTCCCACGCCTCCGGATCGTATTCCTCCTCAAAGCCATAGCTTTCCGGATATTCTTCCTCATAATCCTCATAGAGCTTATCCGCAAAGCCCCTCTCGTAGGGGTCGTCCTCCCACTTCTCCGGTATGGGGAAATATCTGGTTTCATCAAAATTGGGATCGTTCCGATTCATTGGATCACCGCCTTCAGGTGTATTTTACACTATTTTATCCTTATTGTAAATATCGAATGAAAAAGTATCAAATGAATTACACGGATTTACATAATTTTTTGCTTTTTGTTGTTGACACCCACGGGTTTGTGTAGTATTCTTTTTGTCGGACACAATATATTGTGTTTTAATTGCTTCATGAACACAATATATATTTTCTGCAACCTGTAATTTCCAATAAATTTTTCAAAAAGTGTCAGATTGTAGTTGACAAAACGGACTCCACCATGTACACTTATGCAGGAACACAAGATATTGTGGAAGAAGCTGGTTTTCTCCACAATATAAACCAAGAGAATTTTTGAATTTTTGGAGGCGCTTATGTCCATTGGAGGTCTGCAAAAGCTGACTTTACTTGATTTTCCCGGTCATGTTGCCTGTACGGTCTTCTTTCAGGGCTGCAATTTTCGCTGTCCCTTCTGCCACAACACCCCCCTGCTGGCGGGTGGGAACGGCATAGCCGAGGAGGAAATTCTCAGCTTTCTCAAAAAGCGTCAGGGGTTGCTGGACGGCGTCGCCATCACCGGCGGGGAGCCTCTGCTCCAGCCTGATATCGAGGATTTTTTAAAGCAGGTCAAGGAACTGGGCTTTTCGGTGAAGCTGGACACCAACGGCAGCTTCCCCAAAAAGCTGGCGTCCCTGATCCGTCAGGGGCTGGTGGATTATGTGGCCATGGACGTAAAGAGTTCAAAAAAGCACTACCCCAGGGTTGCGGGCACCGACCGCTTCCTTCCGGAGGTGGAGGAAAGCGTCTCCATTCTCTTGGACGGCAAAATCCCCTACGAGTTCCGCACCACCGTGGTAAAAGAGCTTCACTGCGATGAGGATTTCCACGAAATCGGTCAATGGCTTCAGGGCGCGGACCAATATTTCCTGCAAAACTTTGTAGATTCCGGTCATATTCTTTCCCCCGGCCTCCACGCCCCGGAACGGCAGGAGCTGGAAAGATATTTGTCCATTGCAAAACAGTACATTCCCAACACCCAACTGAGAGGATTAGAATAGGAGGAAAAATATGTATCAGGTAGTTAAGAGAACGGATAAGGTGGTGGATTTCGACCTTTCCAAGATCGGCGTCGCAATCAAGAAAGCCTTCGACGCCTGTGAAAAGCCCTACAATGAAGACGTGATCGATTTTCTGGTGCTGAAGGTCACCGCAGACTTTACCACCAAGGTAAAGGACGGGAAAATCGCCGTGGAGGATATTCAGGACAGCGTGGAATCCGTGCTCAGCCGTGCAGGCTATGAGGACGTAGCCAAGTCCTACATTCTCTACCGCCGTCAGCGGGAAAAGCTCCGCAATATGAAGTCCACCATTTTGGACTACAAGGAGCTGGTGGACAGCTATGTAAAGGTGCAGGATTGGCGTGTGAAGGAAAATTCCACCGTGACCTACTCCGTAGGCGGCCTGATCCTTTCCAACTCCGGTGCCATCACCGCCAACTACTGGCTCAGCGAAATCTATGACGATGAAATCGCCAACGCCCACAAAAAC
>JAEDOJ010000187.1 GCA_016302015.1 Oscillospiraceae bacterium
TTTGGGCACAGCGATGGGCAGCCCCAGGTTCTTGTCCCGCAGATACTCCCGCCTCAGAGTCTCCGGGTCATACTCGGAGTGTCCGGTGAGGAAGACCTGATGGCCTCCGGCGGTAAAAATGGCATAAACACCCGCTTCTTCCGACCCGGCGATGATTTTCAGCTCCGGAACCTTTTCCACATCCTCCCGGCGAATGGTGGTATGACGGGAATGGGGAACCATAAACACATCGTCAAAGCCACGGAGCAAATTGGGGTGGTTATACTCCACCCGATGGGGGAAGACGCCGAAGAGCTTCTCCGGCAGGGGATATTTTTTGATTCCGTAGTGGTAGTACAGGCCGGCCTGCGCCCCCCAGCAGATATGGAGGGTGCTGTGCACATGGGTTTTGCTCCATTCCATGATGGCGCACAGCTCCTCCCAGTATTCCACCTCTTCAAAAGGCAGATGCTCTACGGGAGCGCCGGTGATGATCATGCCGTCGTAGCTGTGATTTTTCACCTGATCGAAGGTCTTGTAGAAGGTGAACAGATGCTCCGCGGAGACGTGCTTCGCCTCATGGGACTGGGTATGGAGAAATTCCAGATGCACCTGCAAGGGGCTGTTGCCCAAAAGCCGGGCAAATTGGGTTTCCGTGTCGATTTTTGTGGGCATCAGGTTCAGAATCAGAATCTCCAGAGGGCGGATATCCTGCGTGGCGGCACGGTTCTCCGCCATGACGAAGATGTTTTCCGACTGTAATGTAGCGGTTGCAGGCAGGTCGTTGGGGATTTTGATGGGCATTGAAAATACGCTCCTTATTTATTGTACACAGGCCAGCGCCTGCTCCAGATCGGCGATCAGATCCTCCGCGTTTTCCAGACCGCAGCTCAGACGGACGAGGTCAGCGGACACGCCGGCGGCCAGCAGCTCCGCGTCGTTCATCTGGCGATGGGTTGTGCCGGCGGGATGGAGGCAGCAGGTTCTGGCGTCGGCAACGTGGGTTTCAATGGCGGCCAGCTTCAAGGCACCCATAAAGGTGGCGGCGGCTTCACGGCCGCCCTTCACGCCGAAGGAAATGACGCCGCAGGAGCCGTTGGGCAGGTATTTTTTGGCTCTTTCATAATATTTGTCCCCGGGCAGGCCGCAGTAGCTGACCCAGGCGACCTTTTCGTGGTTCTGAAGGAATTCCGCCACCTTCTGAGCGGTAGCGCAGTGCTGACGCATCCGCATGGGCAGGCTTTCCAGCCCCAGATTGGTGTAGAAGGCGTTCTGAGGGGACTGGACAGAGCCGAAGTCCCGCATGAGCTGAACGGTAGCCTTGGTGATGAAGGCACCCTCCAGACCAAATTTTTCCACATAAACCACGCCGTGATAGCTGTCATCGGGGGTGCAGAGGCCGGGGAATTTCTCCGGCCAGGCAGCCCAGTTGAACTTGCCGCCGTCTACAATCGCCCCGCCCAGAGCGGCGGCATGACCGTCCATATACTTGGTGGTGGAGTGGGTGACGATGTCGGCGCCCCACTCGATGGGACGGCAGTTGATGGGGGTGGCAAAGGTGTTGTCCACGATCAGGGGAACGCCGTGGGCATGGGCGGCCTTCGCAAACCGCTCAATATCCAGCACCGTCAGGGCGGGGTTGGCGATGGTTTCGCCAAATACAGCCTTGGTGTTGGGACGGAAAGCGGCTTCCAGCTCCTCCTCCGTGCAATCGGGGTCCACAAAGGTGACCTCAATGCCCATGCGCTTCATGGTCACGGAGAAGAGGTTGAAGGTGCCGCCGTAGATGGAGGCGGAGCTGACAATATGGTCGCCGCAGCCGGCAATATTGAAGACGGCGAAGAAGTTGGCCGCCTGACCGGAGCCGGTGAGCATGGCGGCAGACCCGCCCTCCAGCGCGGCGATCTTGGCCGCGACCGCGTCACAGGTGGGATTTGCAAGACGGGAATAAAAATATCCGCTGTCCTCCAGATCGAAGAGCCGACCCATGGCGTCGGCGGTTTCGTAGCGGAAGGTGGTGGACTGAATAATGGGAATCTGGCGGGGCTCGCCGTTCCTGGGGGAGTAGCCGGCCTGAATGCACAGAGTTTCGGAATGAAGCTGATTCATAATTGCACCTCTCATGGTAAAAATAAAGGGGGCAGTCGCATAGCAACTGCCCCTTGACGGATCGCATCAAAGGGCGCAAAAAGGCATAGAAACGGCACAGAGGTCAAATCGAACCGCTCTGCGTGTCATGCCTTAACGCCCCCTTTCGGAAATTCTGACTATGATTATAGTAAAACCCGGGAAAAATGTCAACTCATGTTGGGCGTTTTTTACAAAAATCGATTTGTAAATTTTTTGCGGTTGTGGTTGCTTTTTCCGGCAAATTAGAGTATAGTCTAATGTAAGGAAACTTGTGGTTTGAAAGGGAGAAGGATATGCCTAAGAAGGTTTTCCGGGTGGCCTATTTCATGAATTATATCATGCAGGTGGCCTTCAGCTTCCTGACCCCGGCGGGACTGCTGATTCTGGGAGGCTGGTTCCTGACCAACCGCTGGGGCGCAGGCCGGTGGGTTCTGACGGCGGCCATCGTGGCGGGAGTTCTTGTGGGATTTTACAGTATGTTCTACTTTTTGTTCAAAACCATGAATCACATCGACCCGACGGATCAGAAGGGAGCGCGGCGGAATGACAAAGCAACCAAATAGTCTGGCGGACACCTTGCGGACGCTGCTGCCGGTGCTTCTGATCGAGCTTGCCCTGTCTGCCCTGATGGTGGGCGTTTACGCCCTCCTCGGCCGCTTCTCCGGCGGCGTGGTTCTGGGGGCGGCGCTGGGGACGGCGCTGGCGGCGCTGAATTTCGTGGCGATGATCGTCTCTCTGCTTCGGGCGGAGCGGGCGGGCGCTCCTGCCAAAGGTCAGCTCGCTTCCACCGGAAGCTATATTTTCCGTATGATTGTTCTGGCGGCGGTTTTGGTTCTTGTGCTGAAAACCGGGTATTTCGACCCTGTGGCCACCCTGCTGCCGTTGGTATTTTTCCGAATCGCAATTATGCTCAGCGAGGTGTTTCGCAAGAAAGGAGCGGATGGTAAATGAATGTGACCGGCCCCGGAATACTTTTAAAAATTGATGTGTTCGGCCTGTTTGATATCACGATCACGGAGACGGTGCTCACCTCCTTTGTGGTCATGATTGTTCTGCTGCTCCTCAGCAAAAAGCTGGGGAAGGGGCTGACCAAGCGCCCCGGACGGCTGCAGGTGCTGACGGAGAAGGCTGTCACCATGCTCTACAACATGGTCAGCGACACCATGGGAGAGCACAACCTGAAATTTGCCCCCTATATCGGCGCTCTGTTCTGTTCCTCCCT
>JAEDOJ010000188.1 GCA_016302015.1 Oscillospiraceae bacterium
TTTCAGCAAAATAGGGGTTGCCGTCTCAAAATGCCCAAGCCAAGGCTCCCTCTGATGAGGGAGCTGGCGGCGAAGCCGCCTGAGGGAGAGAAAAAACTGTGGATTTGTATGGTTTGTCGATTTTACAGTCTGTTCGGGTCTCTCCCTCCGTCAAAACCTTCGGTTTTGCCACCTCCCTCGTCAGAGGGAGGCAAGGGTATGGCACAAAACTGAAATATTGAAACAAACAGGGCATGGTTTTGCACCACGCCCTGTTTTTGTAGATATCCGGATCAGATGGGAAGGAAGCCTGCCAGAATACCGGCGGCAACGCTGAGAATGTAGAGAACGGTGAGAATGACCAGATTCTCCTTCAGATTTCGATTGGTGCGGAAGAGAACCAGAAGACCGATGCCCGCATTGGAAAGCAGACCGGCAAAGAGACTGCCCAGCCCCAACACGCCGCTGAGATAGGATTCCGTGATGACCACGGAAACGGAGCAGTTGGGAATCAGACCGAAGAGACCCACGATCAGTTCCCCGATCACAGGCTTGTTCAGAATCGTACCGGAGAGACGTTCCACGCCGATAAAGGAAAAGAGCAGATTCAGGACGATGTTCACAGCGATCAGCATGACGGCGATTTTCAGCGTGTGAATCAAAGCGGCAAGAAAAGCGTTTCCCTCCTCATCGTCGCACTCACAATGCTCCCGTTCGCAGAAGCTGTGGATGTTTTTCTGAGCGGAGACCCAACGATGGAGAACCAGGTCTGCCACATAGCCCAGAAGGATGCCCATGGCGGCCTTGACCAGAACAATCCGGAGCACCATGCCGATGCCAACGCCGGCTTTGTCCGTGAGAGAGGAGAGCATGATGGGCAGCATTTCGTCGGAGGTGGCGAAAAAAACTGCCAGCATAGTGCCCACGGTGATAGAACCGGTGGAAAACAGGGTGGCTGCCGCACCGGAGATGCCGCACTGAGGCACAATGCCCAGAATTCCGCCCAGAGCCGGGCCGGCCTTCCGGGAATAGCCGTGTAAGATGCTTTCATTGAAGCGGCGGCTTCGCTCCAGAAGCTCCATGAGCAGATATGCAATGAAAAGAACGGGAATGCTCCACAGGCCGTCCATGAGGCCGTCCAGCCCGGCTTCCCCCAAGACACTCCAGAAGCCCGCGCCCTGCGCGGCGTGGAGAACAACAGTAGACAATGAAAAATCCCCTTTTTGGACAGAATAGCCCCCATAGTATAGCGGAAAAACCAAATAATTGCAAGACTTTTTTGGAAAAAACCCGGGCTGACCTTCAGCCCGGGTTACAAACGTGTTTCAAAAGAATTCGCCAAAGTCCTGTGAACAGGCTTAAATGCGGTGGTTCAGGATGCCCCGTTTGTCGTGGATGACATTTCTGGGGCAGACCATCAGGCAGGCACCGCAGGAAAGGCATTTATCGGAGAAGATAAAGGCACGATTCTCGGAAACCTTGATGGCGCCGGCGGGACAGGTCTTTTCGCACAGACCGCAGCCGATGCAGCTGACCTCGCAGGCGTCCTTACACCGGGCGTCCTTGTTGGAGCAGAGGACAACGATGGGGTTGGCTTCCACACGCAGGTGGATGACTCGCTGGGGACAGCTCAGGTAGCAGGCACCGCAGCCGATACACTTGCTCTCGTCCACCTCGGCAACGCCGTAGGAATTCAGGGAAATGGCGCCGAAATGACAGGTTTCGATACAGGTACCGCAGCCGGTACAGCCGTAGGAGCAGAGATCATAGCCCTCGGGGGTCTGCTTTGACCGGCAGCCGCCGTTACAATGAACGCAGGCAACCTTTGCCGGGAATTTCTTTTTTACGATCATAGGGAAACCGTCCTTTCTTACTTGCGCTCGTAAGGTGTGTTGGCCAGAGGAAGACTGAAGCGGCGTTCATTATCCAGACGGAAGTAAGCGTCCGCAATGGCAGGAGCGGTGGGGATGGAGGTGATCTCACCAATGCCGATGGCGCCGCAGGCCACGTTCAAGCCGGGCTTATCCACCACGATGGCCTTGATCGTCGGGGGAATCTGGTGGGCACGGAACAGCCCCAGCTCTCCGTATTTTTCAATCGGCTTGCAGTTGGCGTCAATGGGGTACTGCTCCGTCAGGGCATAGCCCATGGACATGACCACGCCCCCTTCAATCTGACCCTCGCAGGACAGGGGATTGACGGCCTTGCCCACATCGTGGGCGGCTACAATCGTGTCGATCAGGCCGGTTCGCTCGTCCAGAATGCACATCTGGGTGGCATAACCGTAGGCCACATGGGAAACCGGGTTGGGAACGTCCGCACCCAGAGGATCGGTCTTCGCCAGATACTCGCCGTAGAATTCCTGACCAACCAAATCGCCCAGAGTCTTACCCTTCTTGGCCTCCATGAGCTTTTCGCAGGCTCTGCGGCAGGCTTCGCCGGTGACCAGGGTCTGACGGGAACCGGAGGTGTCGCCGGAGTCGGGAGCGATCCAGGTGTTGCTCCGCTCATAAACGATGTCATCCCGGGTCAAATCCGTGTTGGTCACGATCATCTGCACCAGAACGGTGCCCAGACCCTGACCGATACAGGAAGCGCCGGTGTAGATGTGGAGCTTTTTGTCCTCCTCCACGATCAGCTTGCAGCGGCCCCAGTCGGGAATGCCCACGCCCACGCCGGCATTCTTCATGGCGCAGGCCAGACCTACGGGCTTACCGGCGGCCATAGCCTCGTCAAAGTAGGGCTTGACAGCTTCCAGTGTTTCCACCAAACCGGTGGAATCGTCCACGATCTGGCCGTTGGGGAGGACGCCGTGGGGACGGATGGCGTTGCGGTAACGAATTTCCCAGGGGGTAATGCCCACCTCGTCCGCCATCATGTTCAGCAGAGTTTCCGTGGCGAAACAGGTTTGGGTGACACCGAAGCCCCGGAACGCACCGGCGGGAGGATTGTTTGTGTAGTAGGCAGTGCCTTCAATTTCGAAGTTTTCATAGGCATAGGGGCCTGCCGCATGGGTGCAGGCGCGCTCCAGAACAGGGCCGCCCAGAGAGGCGAAAGCGCCGGTGTCGGAGGCAACCTTTGCCTTGACGCCCATGATCCTGCCGTTTTCATCGCAGCCCATGGTGAAGTCCATGACGAAATGGTGGCGCTTGGGATGCACCAGCAGGGACTCCTTTCTGGACAGCTTTACTTTGACCGCACGATGGGTGCAGTAGGCGATGAGAGCGGCGTGGTGCTGGACGGACATATCCTCCTTGCCGCCGAAGCCGCCGCCTACCAGACCGTTCTGCACCTTGACCTTCTTGGTGCCCAGCATCAG
>JAEDOJ010000189.1 GCA_016302015.1 Oscillospiraceae bacterium
GTGGGGTGGAGGGACAGGTAGCTTTCCCTGTGATAGGTTTCCTGAAAGAGGATGTAGGTGCCGATGCCGGCCTCCTTCAGCCTCCGGTAATTCTCCACCGAGGTGGCGGCGATATTCACATTCACCCGGCGAATCGCCCCGTTTTTGTGATGTACACTGTAAATCGTGTGAATACAGTCCAGAATATATTCCATCGGGTTGTTTACCGGGTCTTCCCCCGCCTCAATGGCCAGCCGCTTATGCCCCATATCCTGCAGGGCGAGAACCTCTGCCCGAACCTCCTCCTGGGTCAGCTTTTTTCTGGGAATATGGCGGTTTTTCAGGTGATACGGGCAGTAAACACAGCCGTTGACGCAGTAATTGGACAAGTACAGCGGAGCAAAAATGACGATGCGGTTGCCGTAGAAGGCCTGCTTGATCTCTCCGGCAATTTGATACAGCTTTTCGAGCTTCTCCGGCAGATCGCAGGCAAGAAGCACCGACGCTTCCCGGTGGGTCAGGCCGGCGCAGACCCACCCCGTTTCCGTTTTCCGGGGTCTGGCCTTTTCCAGAATGGCGTCGATCAGCGCCACATTCGTTTTGTTGGCTTCCCCATAGGCCAGCGTCGCCAGAATTTCCTCGTGATTGATAAATTCCTCTGCTTTCAGGGACTTTGGATCATAAATCGCCATAATTTTATCCTTTCATATCTCCACGGTCAACAACCACCCGATAGCCGATGGCCCGCATTCGCTCCTTCAATTCCTCGATGCTCTGGGCAGATTCCATGCCGGTGGTCAGCTTGTTGTCGTACAGCTCGTACTTTCCCCGTACCCGAAGGGGCGTCAGATTGGGCATGACCACATTGGCTCCGGCGAGAATCCCCTTCTCCCGTCCCATTGGGTCTAAGGTTCCCAAGGCTGTGGTTGCCGGAAGCAGGAGATTGGGGCGGATCAGCCGCAGGATCGACAGCAAATAACAGGTCAGCTCCACGTCTCCGGGAGGGTAAGCCCGGAAAGGCGTATTCCGATGGGGGATAAAGGGGCCGATCCCGCACATCTCCGGCTGAAATTCCTCCACGAACTTTAAGTCCTGTGCCAGAGTTCTCTTGGTCTGATAGGGAGAGCCCACCATAAAGCCGCACCCCACCTGATAGCCGATCTCCTTCAGGCTCTTCAGGCAGTCCATACGGTTCCAATAGGACTGGCTTGCAGGGTGCAATTTCCCGTAATGCACAGGGTCTGCAGTTTCATGGCGCAGCAGGTAGCGGTCAGCCCCCGCTTCAAAC
Source organism: Oscillospiraceae bacterium (assembly GCA_016302015.1). The sequence goes on from JAEDOJ010000189.1 coordinate 1,268, forward strand.
AGTCTGGCATAGCTTTCATGGCTTCGCTCTCCCAGAGAGAGGGTCACCGCACAGTCTCCGTGGCTGTCCTTGATCTCCCGAATCAGATCACAGAGAAAATCATGGGAAAAGCCCTCGTCCTCCCCGCTTTGCAAGACGAAGGTTCGGAAGCCCAGAGCATAGCCCTCCTCCGTGGCGGAAAGGATTTCCTCCTTTGTCAGGCGGTAACGGCAGCAATCCCGATTGCTTCTGCGTATGCCGCAATACAGGCAATCGTTTTTGCAGAAGCTGCCGATCTCGATCAGACCCCGAATATAAATCTCGTCTCCGTAAACCACGCTTCGTGCCTGCCGCGCCAGCAGGCGGGCGTATTCCGGGTCAGGGTCGGACAAAAGCGCCTCATATTCCTCAATCGACAGGCTGCGCTCCCGCGCCAGCTTCCGGATCAGCGTTTTCACCTCTGCCACCCCCGTTTTTCTCTTATCATAGCATGAAAACCGGGAAAAAACAATCCGTCCGCGATTGAAATGAAAGAGTGCCTGTGCTATACTGGTCAAAAAGGAGGAGAACAGATGATACAAGATATTTTTCCTCACAAATTCAACAACCGGTATGATCCCGACGCCACGGCTCAGGCTTGGGATTTCATCCTGCATTTTTGCGGAAACCGCCTCCTCGTCATGGAGGAAAATGGTTCTTTCCGCTTCCCCACCGTGGCGGAGCTGGGAGGCGGCTGCTTCACCTACCTGTTCACCGTGGATCAGGAGCGGTATTTTCTCTCCACAGGGGATGTGACCCTCTCCGAGGGCATGGCGTACATGGAGATTCAGGTTTTACGCAAAACCTCCCCCATGCCCAAGCACCGGATTTTTGCCGCCATCACCGGAAAGCATCTGGCGGATTGGTACCGGGACGTCCAATTCTGCGGTCGCTGCGGCAAAAAAATGACCCATTCCTCCAAGGAACGGGCCATGGTCTGTCACGGCTGCGGGAACACCGTCTATCCACGGATCATGCCTGCGGTCATTGTGGGCGTGAGGAACGGCGACCGGCTTTTGCTGACCCGGTATCGGACGGGCTTCCCCCACAACGCTCTGATCGCCGGATTCACGGAAATCGGGGAGACGCTGGAAGAAACGGTTGCCAGAGAGGTCCTGGAGGAGGCGGGGCTGAAGGTCAAAAATATTCAATATTACAAGTCTCAGCCCTGGGGCCTGGCCAATGATATTCTGGCTGGCTTCTACTGCGATGTGGACGGGGATACGGAGATTCACATGGACGTTCAGGAGCTGCGGCTGGCCCAATGGACAGACCGGGAGGAGATCGTTCTTCAGCCCGATGATTTTAGTCTCACCAACGAGATGATGAAAGAATTTAAGGAAGGAAGGCAATGATATGGAATTTCAAGAGGTTGTAAAGAAGCGTTATTCCTGCAAAAAATTTGACGGCCGTCCCGTGGCCAGAGAGTCTCTGGAAGAGATTCTGAACGCCGGGCGTCTGGCTCCCACGGCGAAAAATCTTCAGGAGCAGAGGATTTATGTGTTGGAAGCCCCCGACCACCTTGCGCTGATCGACGCCGCCACCCCCTGCCGCTACAACGCAGGCACGGTTCTGGTGGTGGCCTTCGACCGGGAAAATGTCTTTACCTATCCCGGCGGCAAGCGGGATTCCGGCATTGAGGACGCCGCCATTGTGGCAACCCATCTGCTTCTGGCAGCCGCCGACCAGGGTGTGGACAGCTGCTGGCTGAACTGCTTCGACCCGGACAAGCTGGCAAAGACGCTGGGACTTCCCGAGAACGAAGAGATTCTCATGCTCCTTGATCTGGGCTACGCCGCAGAGGGCGCCGCTCCCCTGCCCAACCATTTCAGCCGAAAGGATCTGTCTGAAACGGTTCGATATCTGTAAGCACAGGCATCGGAGGAAGGCAGAAGGTTTGTCCCAGCCCCATGGCTTCCTCTGGGGCTGGGAGACGATAGATTGACACCAACCCCCGGCTCCCACTGACGAGGGAGGCAAGGGTGCTGGGTAACGGAAGGAA
>JAEDOJ010000190.1 GCA_016302015.1 Oscillospiraceae bacterium
CAGAGAAATGCGCCCGAAGAAGCACAGGCTTCTTCGGGCGCAGCTTTATTCTCACGTTCTTCTCAAAAAAATCTCACCGCAGCGGCGGCAGACCACGGCGGTCTGTCCGTGACCCACCGGCACGGACTGGACGGCCCGGCAGGAGGGACAGCGGAAATACCGCTTCTGGGAACCGTAGCGCAGGCGATTCCCGAATCGTTCCCGACGCAGGCTCCAATAGTCCCGGAACCGCCGCTTCATGTGGCTGATCCCGTGTCATTGGCACGGGCCTCCCGGAGAATCCTGCCGAAATAGATAAAATATTTCACGAAAGACAGGGTGATCAGACCCACGATCAGGATGGAGTCCACCAGCAGGAAGGTGGGGTCGGGGGCGGTGTGGAACATCGGCCGCCAGAGGATCAGCGCCGCCATGGAGAGGTAGATCACCACGGTGCAGAGCTTGCCGTACCAGCCGGCGGAGTAGATGCTGTGGGTTTTCCGCAGGGCGATCAGGGTCATCACGCCGATGACGGTCTCTTTAAAAACCAGAGCGGCCAGAACCCACCAGTATTCCCGCATGAGGCAGAAGAGGACAACGATCTGGGTCAGCTTATCCGCTACGGGATCGATGGCCTTGCCGAAGTCGGAGACCAAGTGGAAGGTTCGGGCGATCCAGCCGTCCACCACGTCGGTGGCGCCGGAGAGAGCCAGAATGGCGAAGGCCCAGAGATAGCTTTCGTTTTCAAAAAAGTAGACAATAAAGGGAATCAGCATCAGGCGGAAAAAGCTGAGGAAATTCGGAAGGGTGAAGATCCTGTCCGTATCCACATGCTGAGCCTGTTCTACCTGTTCCCGTTCTTTCTCGCTCATAATTCAGCCTCCTGTGGGATGTTCTTACTATAATATAAGCAGGAATTATCAACTGAGTTTAAACTTTGTGTCAATTTTCCAAAAAAGTACAGGATTTTTTCTTTACCGGGGGGAACTGCCTGTGGTATACTGTTCACGGAGGGATGGGTATGTTCAAAATTCTGGTTGCGGAGGACGATCTTCAGCTTCAGCGGCTGTTCTGCCGGGTTTTGGAGCGCAACGGCTTTACTGCCATCGGCGTACCGGACGGCGTAGCGGCGCTGGAGGTTCTGGAGCATGAATATGTGGATCTGATCATCTCCGACATTATGATGCCCCGGATGGACGGCTATGAGCTGGTACGCAGTCTGCGGGAGGCGAAAAATTCTCTGCCTCTGCTGATGATCACCGCCAGGGAGAGCTTTCAGGATATGCAGTTCGGCTTTCTGGCGGGGGCGGACGACTATATGGTCAAGCCCATCAATGTCAATGAGCTGGTTCTCCGGGTAAACGCCCTGCTCCGCCGGGCGAAGATGGTGGCGGAGCGCAGACAGCAGGTGGGAGAGACGGTTTTCGAGTACGATTCCTTCACGGTACGCAGAGAAACCGTGGAAACCGTCCTGCCCCAGAAGGAATTTTTGCTGCTGTATAAGTTAGTGTCCTCTCCGGCGCATATTTTTACCCGTCAGCAGCTCATGGATGATATTTGGGGCCCGGAAACCCAGACCGACCCCAGAACGGTGGACGTGCATATCAACCGGCTCCGGGAGCGGTTCCGGGACAACCCGGACTTTGAGATTGTCACGGTTCGGGGGATCGGCTATAAGGCGGTGAAGGGTCATGGATAACGAAAAAATGTCTCCCCGAATGCGGACATACTATATTCTGATCATTACGATCATGGTGCTTCTGTCCGGGGCGCTGGTGACCGGCGTCATGTTTCTTCTGGACGCCCTGGGGGTGGATTACAGCCTGACCCTGCCCACGCTGATAACCTTTTTTGTCGTCACCTCTGTGGCGGGCGCGTTTATCAGCTTTTTTATCGGCCAGCGGATGCTGGCGCCCATGCGGAAGCTGAGCAAGGCGTCCAAGGAGGTGGCGAAGGGAAATTTTCAGGTGACGGTCTCCGACTCCAGCCGTCTGGACGAGGTGCAGACCACCTTCCGGAACTTCAACGCCATGGTGAAGGAACTGAACAGCACCGCCATGCTGAGCAATGAGTTCGTCTCCAATGTTTCCCATGAGTTTAAGACGCCCCTGACCGCCATTGAGGGCTACGCCATGCTGATGCAGGACCCCGGCCTGACCCCGGAGGAGCATGAGGATTGTCTGAATAAAATTCTGTATAATACCCAGCGGCTTTCCACCCTGGTGGGGAATATTCTGATGCTGTCCAAAACGGAGGCCAAGGCGGTGGCGGAGCAGTATACGGTCTTCCGTCTGGACGAGCAGCTTCGTCAGGCGGTGGTGGCGCTGGAAGCCCAGTGGACGGAGAAAAAGCTCTCCTTTCGGGTGGAGCTGGACGAGGTGAATTTCCGGGGCTGCGAGGGGCTGCTGTCCCATGTGTGGACAAATCTTCTGTCCAACGCCATCAAGTTCAGTCCCGAGGGGGCGGAAATTGCCATCGGTCTGTTGGATCAGAAGGAATGCGTGGTGGTCACCGTATCCGATCAGGGCTGCGGCATGACCAAAGAGGTGCGGGAGCGTATTTTTGAGAAATTCTATCAGGGGGATGCGGCTCACAGCGCAGAGGGCAACGGTCTGGGCCTGGCTCTGGCCAAACGGATCGTGGAGCTGTCCGACGGGGTGATCGAGGTCGCCAGCCGGCCGGGACAGGGGTCGGTCTTCCGGGTGATCCTGCCGAAGTAGCAGTTCGGAGCCTCCGAACTGCTTTTCTTTACCAAAACCGCTGAAAATGCCAAATTTACTTGCTTTTTTGGCAAATCTGTGTTACAATCATCCGGCTAACTATTTTCAATGAACATTCTACCATCGCGGTCCATAGGATGGAAAAAACGGAGAGGATTGATAAGAAGAATGGGAGAAATGCTGCGTCCTGAGGCCATAGTTCCTCATTTCAACATCAAAGGTACCATGATCGGCTGTAAGGAATTTGGCTCCGGCCATATCAACACTACCTATCAGCTGAAAACCGATGACGGTCATGTTTATATATTACAGCGGATCAATCGCTATGTCTTCCAGAATCCCAAGGCGGTGATGGAAAACGTCGGCGCGGTGACGGAATATCTCCGCCATCGGGTCAGCGATCCCAGGGAGACCCTGCACTTTGTCCGTTCGGACATGGATACATATTATTATGTGGACGAGGCCGGGGAATACTGGCGGTGCTATGAGTTTGCCGACGGCATCTGTCTGGAGGCGCCGGAAACGGATCGGGATCTGTACGAAAGCGCCATTGCCTTTGGCCGTTTTCAGGAATTGCTGGGAGAAT
>JAEDOJ010000016.1 GCA_016302015.1 Oscillospiraceae bacterium
TGGGCCGTGATCTTCTGATACAAAAAGCGCTGTGCCTGAGCACAGCGCTTTTTTCATATCACGCCAGACCGGCCACCAGCCAGCCACGCAAAAAGTTCACCAGGAAGTACCCCACCGTCATGCCGCAGACCAGCACGGCGCTGTTGATCACGTTCAGGCGAATGCCCAGACCGTGAACCATCATCATCAGGAAGGATACGATCCACGCCCCGTAGATCATCACCGTGAAAATCTCGAAGGCCGCCAGATGCACCATGGACAGCACCATGGAAAGCACCATAAACACCAGCGGCAGCAGGGTATTCACCCCCATCAGCGCCAGCATTCTCCGGCTGTCGGTACGAACCCCGGCCAGAGAAACCATCAGATACAGCACGCCGAAGGTCACGCCAAAGGCCGCCAGCGGCGCCGCCAGACCGGTCAGCGCCCACTCGATGGCAATCCGTCCGAACCGTCCGGAGGAATAGCGCACCGTCAGGAGCAGGCAGGTGAAGAAGCTGACCACCACCGTCAGGATCATCATCAGAACCGCGCTGGCGGTGTCCCGCTTTTCCATGGCCAGACGGCTGGTGCCGATGGGATTTTTCAGGTAGCCCACGATCAGGCTGGGCAGGTTGGTCAGCGCCGCCCCAAGGGGTCTGGGCGCACTGTAATAAGGGGGCACATAGCTTCCCCCGGCGGGCTTTGGCTGGGCGGCGCAGTCACAAACGCCGTCTTCCGGCAGGGGCTTTCCGCACCGCGGACAGTATCCATCCATATTCACGCCTCCTTGCGTATTTCGTTTTCCGAGCATCTCTCGACAGAACCATTATAGAAATTTTACGGTGTTATGTCAACTGTTTTCTGAGGAATCCGGGGGAAGCTCCTCCTCCCATTCCTCCATGGTGATCTCCTGCCAATCCGGCTGGGGGTTCTCCCGGGGCGCTTTTTCCACGTCCGGCAAAAGGGTAAAGCGCTTCCGGCGGAGCGCCACCAGCCCCGCCAGCAAGACCAGAGAGGTCAGGGAGATCAGCAGGCCGGGAACCAGCCCCGGCATCCGGTAGCGCAGGCAGATCTCATGCCTTCCCTGACTCAGGGGGAAGGCGATCACCGCGTCCGTCAGCTTCACCTGCTTCTGGGAGGGATCGTAGGTGGCTCCAAGCTCCACCGCTTCTCCGTCCACGGTGGCTGTCCAGCCCGGCTCATAGGGAATGGCGGTATAGAACAGGCCGTCTCTTGCCACGTCGATGGTGCCCCGCAGCTCCGTGTCGTCAAACTCCGTAAGCTCCCAACGCTCGTCACCCAGGACATCCAGTCCCCGACGATAAGCCTCGTCGTTGAACTTCTGCGCCTCCAGAGAGATGGTGCCCTTCTTTCCCTGATCGATGAAATACACAAATTTCAGCTCGTCCCCGGGAACGTAGTCGCCCACGGCGAACACCGCCTGCGCCTTCACATTCCGGGAGCAGACCAGTTGGCCGTTTCGGTAGACATGCACCTCGTTGAAGCCGATGGCTCTGGTGGAGGCACAGTAAAGACCCGCCTCCTCCACGGTGTAATAAATGCTGAAGCTGGAACGCTCCGTGGCGCTCTCGGAGGAATAATTGAAGTTCGTGCCCAGGGTGGCGCTGTTGGTCAGGCTGCAGTTGGAAGAGCAGGTCAGGTTGGTAAAGGTCAGGGGGGTGAAAAGCGGCTCCTGCACGCCGGTAGCCTTGAGGAACAGCTCCTCCTGCGCCAGGAAGGGATTGCAATCATCCGCAGCCACAAAATCCCCAAGCTCCTGCTCTGTCATAAAGCCCAGACCGATATAGGATCTGCATTCCAGAAGATTCGAGCCGCCGGAGGTCGCCACCAGAGAGTTATACTCGCCGTTGAGATGGCCGCCGTCCCGGTCGATGAGATAGCGGATGCCGCAGAGGGTATTGGTAAAGGGGCTGGCCTCATAATAGGAGAAGCGGTTGCTTGCAGGCCAGGAGGACAGTCCCAGCGACCGGCTAAACCGGTTGAAATTCACATTGGCCGAGGAGGTGAAAATGGAAACGCCGTTGTAGCCGTTCAGCGCGCCGTCGTTCAGGGTCTGGGTGTTGACCACCTCCGTCCGATAGAAGGGATCTCCCCCGTTCTCTTCCTCATAGCTCAGCAGCGCCTGTACGGCGGTTTCCTCCTTCGGATAGGTGGAACGGGTGGTAAAGCCGATCTTCCCAATCCCCATGCCGAAGCACAGCACCATCTCGCACACCATGACCGCTGCAAGAAGGGCGGAGCCGAGAAGCTTCCGCTGCTTTTTTTGGCCGTAGATCAGCAGCGCCGCCACGACCCCCGCCAGCACCAGGCCGCTGAGGATCAGACGATAGGTATTGGGAGTTTCCTGGAGGGCAATGTTGGCAATCAAGCCCCCCGCCAGAGGGATCAAAATCAGCAGATGCCACTTTTTAAAGTCCTCCAGCAGGGTAAAGGCCCGGTAGGCCATGGCTACCAGCACAAAGCTGAACAGGAAGCTGAACCGATAGGGCAGCATATTGGGGAAGTGGAAGCCGTGCCAGACGTAGTCCAGAATTCGGAAGATGAAGCTCAGCAGCAGGAACAGCAGGAGACAGAGGTTGAAGATTTTCTCCCGCAGCTTGATTTTTTTGGAGAAGAAGAAGTAAATGGCGAGAATCACCGTGGAGAAGCCGCAGAATACGTTGGGAAGCCCCTCCATGGAGGTGGTTTCCGGCTTGGTCATCAGGGCGGAGAGCACCTGCCGGGAGGCGGAGAGGACGCCGGGCAGCGTCTCACCCTTCAGAACCTCCCAGACAGACTGGTCTTCCCGGATGATGCCGTAAGCGCCCTTTGCCATGTTCAGCGCCAGCGGCTCCACCTCTCTGGTGGCTGCGGAAACGGTGGTCTGCAGCGCCTTCATGGTGGGAATCAGCAGGAGGGCGGTCAGGCCGGCGCCGATCACCGTACAGATGGCGATCCGGGCAAAGCGGCGCAGGAAGTTGCCAAAGCCGTTCCAGCAGATCAGGCAATAGCCCACGAAGCAGAGGAAGACAAAAATGCAGCAGAAAAACGCCACATAATAGTTGCACCACAGGGTCAGCGCCAGAGACGCAATATACAGGCGGAATTTTCCCTCCCGGAGAAGGCAGACCGTAGCGGCCACCAGCAGGGGCAGCAGAGCGAAGGCGTCCAGCCACATGATGTTCCAGTAATAACCCGCAGTCCAGGAGCAGAAGGCGTAGGCCAGGGCAAAAAACGGGATCATCATGTCATTCCGGCGGTAGACCAGCTTCAGGAACAGGCCGAAGAACAGACCCGCCAGAGAAATTTTCAGAATGGTCAAAAAGGCGAACAGCTCCGTCAAATAGGCAGAGGGCACCAGCAGCGCCAGCAGATTCAGGGGGCTTGCCAGATAGTAGGCAAAGAGGGAAACATAGCCGATTCCCATGCCCACGCTCCAGGTATATTGGAGAGATTGTCCGTTCAGGAGGCGGGTCTGGAAGTCCTGAAAGAAGGGATAATACTGATGCCACCCGTCATGGGCAAGGATCATCTTGTCTCCGAAGGGGTAGAGGCCGCCGCCCTGAAAGATCAGGGGAAGGATCGTGTAGCTCAGCCCCGCAATGACAAAGGGGAGGAAAAAGGACAGCAGCAGGGGAAGTCTGGACTCCTTTTTCCGCAAGGATGGACGGGAAGACAGTTTCATAACTCATTTCTCCTTTTCCGGCAGCTTTCCCAGCCGCTCCATGAGATAGGGTAGGGTTTCCTCAAAATTCACGCCGTACCACCGGGCTTCAGGGTCTGCCGCCGTGACCCGGATGGTCTGCACCACGTAGTCCGCAGCCAGGCTGATTGCCTCCTCCGGGGGCAGGCCAAGGGTCAGCGCCCCGGCGCAGGCGGCGGAAAACAGGTCGCCGGTGCCGTAATAGACCTTTGGAAGGTAGTCCGTGGCATAAAAGGAACAGGCGCCGCCGCGTTCCATCACCGCCACAGACATATGGGAATCATCCTGCCGGATGCCGGTGATGACGGCGGTTTTTGCTCCCAGCCCCAGGAGCTTTTCCAGCAAGGTCAGGATTTCTCCCCGGCTGTACCGGTCCGCATAGGCCGTCCCGGTGAGCAGGCAGGCCTCCGTGACGTTGGGGGTGATCACGTCCGCCTGACGGCACAGAGTCTTGATCCGCTCCGGGAAGCTCAGGTCAAAGCCGGGATAGAGGCTTCCCTGATCCCCCATAACCGGGTCTACAAAAACCAGCGTATCCTCCCGGCGAAAGTCCCGGATAAATTCCTCCGCCCCGGCAATCTGCTCCTCCGAGCCTAAGTAGCCGGTATAGATCCCATGAAATGTTAGATTCATAGTTTTCCAGTGGTCTGTCACCGGACGGAAGCTCTCCGACAAATCCCGGCTGTAAAATCCGGGAAAGGCGGTGTGGGCGGACAGGAGGGTGGTGGGCAGAACCGCACACTCCAGCCCCATGGCCGACAGCACCGGCAGCGCAATCCCAAGAGAGCATTTCCCGATGCAGGAAAGGTCCTGGATACTGACAATTCGTTTCATATGGTTTCCTCAACAGGTGGATTTCCATATATTTTATCACAAAGTTTCCAAAAAGAAAAGCCCTGTGGCGAAAACTGATTGCTTTTCCTTTTCCCGGGAAGTATAATGTACTCAAAATTGGAGGTCAGGTCTATGCTGGGTGATTTACACATTCATATGATTCTGGACGGCATCTTCTATCGCAGCGCCATTGACGCACACAAGTCCGCTCCCGTGGATCGCCTGATCCGTCAGCGTCTGGAGGAATACCGGCAGCGGGGCGCGGTCTTTCTCCGGGACGGGGGAGACCGGTGGGGTGTAAGCCTCCGGGCGAAGGAGCTGGCGGCGGAATACGGCATGGACTACCGTTCTCCCGCCTTTCCCATCCACAAAGCCGGGCATTACGGCGGCTTCATCGGCCGGGGCTTCTCCACATGGCGGGAATACGAGGGCTTATTGGACGAGGTGGAGGAAAAAGGCGGAGATTTCGTGAAGCTTATGATCTCCGGCCTCATAGACTTCTCTAAAAGGGATACCCTGACGGAGGACAGTCTGCCCAAAGAGGACATTTCCACCATGATCCGTCTGGCCCACCGGCGGGGCTTTGCCGTCATGGCCCACGCCAACGGGGACGAAGCCGTGAATGCGGCGCTGGAGGCCGGGGTAGACTCCATCGAACACGGCGCCTACCTTTCCACCCAGACACTTCAAGCTCTGGCCGCCTCCGGCGCCGTCTGGGTGCCCACCCTTTCCACCATCGGCAATCTGCTGGGCTGCGGACGGTTCCCGGAGGAGGTTCTGTCTTCCCTGCTCCGCAGTCAGCAGGAAAAGGTGGCTCTGGCTGCCTCTCTGGGGGGCAAAATCGGCTTAGGCTCCGACGCCGGCGCCTACGGCGTTTACCATGGCAGAGCCATTTCCCAGGAGCTTTCCTATCTGAAGGCCGCCCTGGGCAGTCAGGCGGAGGCGCATCTGCAAGCCACGGAAACCTATGTGAAAACCGTATTTCTGCAAAAAAGTGGAGTCTGATGGCAGACTCCACTTTTTTGCAGAATTATTCCGCTGTTTCCCCAACCGGGGTATAAAAGACCTTCAGCACCGTCTCATACAGAGAGGTCTGATCCAGATAATAGATCGCATTCTCCCCCTGTGCCTCTATGGTTCCCTGAATGGTGGAAAAATCAAACTGCGCCCCGTTATTTAAAAAGCTGGTCAGCAGGAAGGTGGCGTCCGCAAGGGACAGATCCGTGTAGGTATAATCCGAGATCGCCCGGTACAGCTCCAGCACGGTGGTCAGATCCGCCCTCGTCTCCTCCAGCGCCTTTGCGACAAAGGCGTCAATAAACTGCTTCTGCCGGGACATACGATCCAGATTGCCCTCCAGCTTCCACTGGTTGCGGTAACGGATATACATCATGGCGTCCTCACCCCACAGGGTCACCGTTTCCCCTTCGGAAAGATTGGAATAGCGGAAGTCCACAATATCCCCCTGGGGAACCAGCGTAATGCCGCCCATGGCGTCGCTGGCAAAGCCGATGGCCTCCATATCCATTGCAATATAGGATTGAATGGGCAGACCGTAAAGCAGGCGGGACACGGATTTTACCACATTTTCACAGCTCTGCTTCTGCCCGTCTCCATAGGCGAAGGCCCGGCAAAGCTGTGTGCTGCGGCTTTCCAGATATTTTCCGTTGGCGGAGTAAATATCCACCTGGGCGTAGCTGTCACGGGAGATGCTGACAACCTTCGTCTCCCCCGTAACCGTGTCCAGACCGATCAGCAGAATGCAGTCGGCTTCCCCGCCGTCGCCATAGACATCCTTTTTTTCAATGCTGTTCTTGTCCACGCCAAGGAAAAGCAACGCGGTGACGTTTTCGTTCAGAACGTAGGTCTGACCCCCATAGGTGACGGTTTTCCCGTCGTCATAGGTGAGAATGTGCTCCGCCGGGGCATCCTCCCCGGTCTGTGCCGCCTCGGTGAAGGAAATTTCCGCATCCTGATAGTTCAGCATGGAGGACTTGCCTGTGTAATACAGGACGGCAAAGGTTCCCGCAGCCACGGTCAGGAGCGCAAGCAGAACCGCCAACGTAACCGTCAGCCCCTTCAGCAGCCTACGCCACCAGGGCTTGCGCTTCTTCTCAGGGACTTCCCCTTTGGCCTGCAGTTCCTCAGGTTGTCGGTTCATCGTCGATCAGCACCCCCTGTACAAGATAGCGAGCTGTCCCGTATTCAATGCAGGTGCTGAGGGTCACGATTTTATCCTCTGTCGTGACCTTCACGCCCTCTCTGACGGCAGCGATCATGCTTTGCGGCGCAAGCATATAGTCAATATACTCCTGAAACACCGCTTCCTGTGAGAAGTCGAAGGAATTCAGAATATGCCGGGAATCAAACTGGTACGCCGAGACAATCCGGTAGGTCAGAATATGACCGGGAGTATAGATGTAAAATACCTCATTTTCCTCAAAAAAGGTTTCGTCCCGGAAGGAATGCAGGGAGGTGAACATACTCCCCTCCAGCATATTATGGCCGTAAATCACGGTGACAGGGTCGGAAAAATCCCTGGAATTCAGTCTCTGGGTGTAAATCGACCCCCGAAACTCGTACTCTCCCTCCGGGTTCCTGTGGAGATAATAGTTCTCCGCCTTGTCCGGGGAGGCCTGGACAATGGGATAGTCTACGTCTGTGTTGGGAACCTTGATCCATGCGTAGATGTCGGGATTCGCCTCCTGAAGAGCGGGAAAATCAATGGGATTTTCCGTCAGCTCCGGGGCGGACGAGCCTTCCGTTGCCTGAGAAGAAGAGGTCTCCTCCCAGGGCTCGGCAGTAGAAACGGCGGAGGTGGTCTCGGTCTTGTAATAATTCATTTTCTCCTCCGGCCAGAAGAAGAAAACAGCCGCACCGATGGTGACGCCCAGCAGGAGAATGGAGAGGCTCAACAGCAGCAGCCAGGGCTTCTTATGCCGGCTCTTTTCTTGGGACATTTGATGGTTCTCCTTACGAAATCTGACTCGAAACACCGTTTCGAGTCAGATCATTTTTAATTTTCTTCCTTCTTGCCCCGGAGCTTTACGGCTGCCACCGCAATACCGGCAAGAGCAACGACAAACACCGCGCCCATGACGAAAATGAGCTGGCTGTCGCCGGTCTGGGGGGAGTTTTCTCCGTTATCACCTTCGGGGGTGGTGGGCTCGCTGCCGGAATCTCTGTAGTTGGCAATGATGACCAGGTCCGTAAGAGGACGAACCACCAGATTGGGGCTGTCCAGACTGCCGGAAATGATCTCATATTCACCCTCAATGACGAAGCCGGTGAAGTCGCTGTCCTCAGACACAGGCGCAGTGATCTCCAGGGTATCGCCCGCGGGAACGGTATAGAAGGTCTGATTGGGTGTGTCGGTGTCGTAGGAAATGAACTCGACGGAATAGAGCGGCTCGTCCGTGGGGCTTTGTACAGGCTCCTCCGTGGCAAAGGCGCAGACGCAGAGGGTCAGCGTCAGGCACAGAGCCATCAGGATGGCAAACAGTTTTCTCATATTGCAATTCCTCCTAAATCAAAGTTTGATGAATCGGCGTTTGTATAACCATTTTAGCGAGGCAGGTGGAAAAAATCAAGTCTTTCAGTGTTTTTTTGCTCTCTTTTTTGATTTCTTTCCCCTCTTTTGTGAGGCCGGTACCTGAGCGGCGGCACGATCCTCCTGGGGAAGCACCTTCGCCAGAATCACGCCGAGAACGGCGGCGATGGCGGTGCCGCTGACGGTGACGCTTCCGATGCTGATGCCGGAGGACAGACCCAGACCGATGACCAGCATGACGGCGGCGATGACCAGATTATAGCTCCTGGTGAAATCCACATGGTTTTCCACCAGCATCCGCAGGCCCACGGAGGCGATCATGCCAAACAGAATGACCGACACGCCGCCCATAACCGCGGCAGGGATGCTGTTGAGAATGCCGGACACCTTGCCGAAGAGGGAAAGGACAATGGCAAAGACGGCGGCAATGCGGAGGGTGGCGGGGTTGTAGTTCTGGGTTGCGGCGAGAACGCCGGTGTTCTCGGAGTAGGTGGTGGCAGCAGGGCCGCCCATGCCGCCGGAGAAGACGGAGGCAAGGCCGCAGCCCAGCAGCGTCCGGTGCAGACCCGGCTCTTCGATGTAGTTATGTCCGGTAACCGCGCCATTGGCGGTAATATCTCCCACGTGCTCCACAAAGGTGACGATGGAGATGGGTGCGATCATGGTGATGGCAAAAACAACCGCGTCCCAGTTCTTAAACGCCGGCAGCGCCACCTTGGGCAGAGTGAACCAGCTTGCCTGAGCGACCTTCGCCGTATCCACCATGCCCAGCACCAGAGACAGCAGGTAGCCCACCACGATGCCGATGAGAATGGGAACCAGCTTGATAAAACCACGGGTGAAGAACATGACCAGCATAATGGTCAGGATGGTTACCACGGCCACAAGCCAGTTTTTCCAGGTCTGGGTGCCGGAGACCGTGGCGGAGTCCGCTGCGGAGGTGTTCCGCATCTGCGTTCCCTTCACATTCTCTACAATGTATTCATTGCCGGGATTGGTATAGTCGGGATTGTTCCGGTCGGTTTCCTTCAGCTTCACGTCCGCCGCGGGAACCCAGCCGCTGACGGTCACATTCCCCTGATCGTCCATCTGCTGCATTTTGTAGCAGCCGTTTTCCTCCAGAAGCGTGCCCTCATCGCTCAGCTCCGCAACCAGCACGGCATCCTGGGCGAAATCGCCGTGGACGGTGGTGATGTTGTTCATGGCGGTGGGAGCCAGCATCATGCCGATGATGATGATCATACAGCCGGTGACGATGGGCGGGAAGAAGCCGGTGATGCGCTTTGCCCCGAAGAGCTTGACCAGGCCGGCCAAAAGGAGGTACATCACGCCGGAGGCAATGATGCCCCAGCCCACATAGGAGGCGAAGCCCTCTACGGAGTTGTCCTTGCAGTAGGCGGCAACGGCGCAGATGGAGGAGATGAAGGAGAAGCTGGAGCCCATAAAGGCGGGAACGATGCCCCGGGTGATCAGGTGGAAGATCAGCGTGCCGATGCCCATGCACAGCAGGGTGACGGCGGGATCCAGGCCGGTCAGCGCGGGAACAAGGACGGTGGAGCCGAACATGGCAAACACGTGCTGTACCCCCAGCACAGTTGCCCGTCCGGGCTTGTCCCCGCCCCAGAGAATCTGGTTCAATTTACGGTTCATAGTTTCCTCCCAATTTTGCGTATTTTTCTTTAGTATAGCACATTCCCGAAGAGAGTGCAATCCCCCAATTTGGAAGAAAACGCCCTGCCGCGGATTCCGCAGCAGGGCGTCTGAATTTTATTTACTTGGCAACGTTCTCAATGAATCTCATGAGAATCGTTGCAACCTGTGCACGGGTTGCGTTACCCTGAGGTGCCAGATAGTGGGCAGAACCGTCCTTCACACCGGTAATCAGACCTTCAGCAACAGCCCAGCTCATGGCGTCGGCTGCATACTCGCTGACGGTATCGCCATCGGGGAAGACATCCAGAGCAGCGGTCTTGGAGACATCCAGACCCTTCTTCTCTGCATAACGGTACAGGATCGCCGCCATCTGTTCACGGGTGATCTCGCCGTTGGGATCGAACAGATCATCGCCTACGCCGTAGACAACACCGTTCTCCGCTGCCCAGGCAACTGCCTTTGCGAAGTAGTCGTCGTCCTTCACGTCAACGAAGGTGTTCTCCCCAGCCTCGGGGCTGCCTTCGTAGCGCCACAGCACGGTGACCAGCATGCCGCGGGTCATGGATGCGTCAGGCTCGAAGGTGGTCTCGGAGGTGCCCTTCATCAGGCCGTTCTCTACCACAAAGTCAACCGCTTCATGATACCAGACATCCAGCAGGACATCGGTGAAGTCAGCGGAGGGACAGTCGGCAGAACCGGTTGCGGGAATTTCTTCCTTCTCAACCTCGCCGCAGACGGAGCAGGTACGCTGCTTCTCGCCGGCAACGGCTGCGGTTGCTTCCTTGACAACCTCCCACTCGCTCCACTGGTGACCCTTGGCCTCGATCACTTCGCCCTTGATGGTATGTTCGCAGACGGAGCAGACGATATCGCCGGTATAGCCGTCCTCGGTGCAGGTTGCAGCCTTGGTATTGGCGATCTTATAGTCATGGCCCAGAGCCTTGACGGTCTCCGTGTAGGTGTCGCCGCACTTGGAGCAGGTGTAGGTGATGCTGCCGTCCTCGGTGCAGGTTGCGGCCTTGGAAGCAGTGACCTGATAATCATGGCCGCCGTCCTCCTGGAGGATATCAACAACGACTGCGTCTTCCTCAACCGCGGTATCCTCGTTGCGCTCCAGAGTCTCAACGGAGACGGAGGTGTCAACGTAGGAGCCTTCATAGGAGAAGGTGAGGGTTGCGAAGGCGTTGCCTGCGGTGATGGCTTCCTCGGTGGCATAGGTCAGAACCACGGTGCCCTCGGAGGCGTTCACTGCATGGAAGTCAGCAGCGGAGGTGGCGCTGACGAAGGTCAGAGCCTCGGGATCGTAGGTCACAACGACCTTGCCGTTGGTGACATCCACGTCCTCGGTGAGAGCCAGGGAGACCACGCCGTTCTCCGCAAGCGCGCCTGCTGCTCTCACGGGCTGCTTGGCAACGACGGTGCCGGAAACAGCGTTCACAGAGCCAACGGATGCGTTCACAGCGGTCAGGCTTACGGTCTCGGCCACCAGAGCGGACTCGGACAGAGCGGCAATGGCGGTCTTGGTTTCACCGCAATGCTTTGCGGGAATTGAGCCCACGGGGACAGTGGATTCCACATAATCGAAGCCGCCGAACAGAGAGGAGATATAGTTGGCGTCCACGGTGCCCAGAGCGCCGGCTGCCATTTTCTCAGCACTCATGTCGACCCAGTACATGGTCATGGTGCTTGCGTCGGCAATGATCACGCCCTCAACGCCCGTTTCTTCATTCCAGTAGTAGCTCATGGAAGTGGCGTTGAAGTCAAATTCCATGTCCAGATCAGCGATCTGGCTGCGGGACAGGGACAGTCTGCCGGGAGTGGAGCTCTCGTAGACATACATGGCGTACAGAGCGCCGTCGGAGCCAAGTGCCAGGTAGACCAGATTCGTGCCATCATTATCTTCAACGCTGCCGGCGAAGGTCAGAGCGCACAGATTCATTCCTGCCGCGGACAGGTTCCAGGAGCTGATGCTGCCTGCCGCCGGATCCAGCATTACCAGATAATTGGTGCTGGAGGGATACAGAACAGAGGTTGCAAAGGTGGAGAATGCGGGGGCGCTTGCCATATCCACAGCGATGAAGTTGGGATAGGTAGCAAAGTTGAATGCATCCGTGGTTTCGTCAATGACGAAGTAGTTGCCGGACATGCCGTACATTGCGCCGCCTGCCATGCCGCCGGCGTCATAAGCCAGGGAGCCTTCCCCGATCTCAGTGACGGACATATCGTTCAGGTCGATCACGGAATACATGGGAGCGTCGCCCACGATCTGCGCGCCCACAGCGGCGTCAACAGAAATCCGGTCTTCTACGGTGAAGACGCAGGATGCGGAGACCTTCTCGCCCTCTCCGTTCACGTCCACAGAGGTGGCGGTAACGGTTGCGGTGCCTACGCCCACAGCGGTGACAACGCCGTCCTCTACGGTGACCACGGACTCGTTATCGGAGGTCCAGGTCACGCCGCCGGTGTAGGAAGCGGGCTTGACCTTCACGGTCAGGGTTGCGGTGCCGCCAACATACATATGACGTGCGGACTCGCTGAGCATAACCGTCAGCTCCGTGATGCGGTCATACTGATACAGCGCAACCGCGGGCCATGCGCCCTCGCCGAAGGTGCCGGTCAGAGCGCTCTGGCAGGTGTCGGGATCAATGGCGTACATCTGAGCGGTTTCGCCCTCAGCATAGTTCGCCAGGAAGAGGAAGCCGGTGGCTTCATCATAGACCATGGAGGCATAGACGCCGCCGGTCACTGCGGAGACGTTGCCCAGGCTCAGGCCGGTGCTGCCGATTTCGCTGACATCCAGGTGTTCGCCGTCATAGATGCAGAAGTCCCAAAGATTGCCGTTCTCGGTGATCACCAGATATTCCAGACCCATGGTGTCGCCAAGGTCCACTTCGCCGACCAGGGCAATGGCTGCCATGGGATCGCTTCCAAAGGACTCGTCCACTTCGTTCCAGTAGCTCAGAGAGCCCTTTTCGGGGTTCAGCGCCTCAAGGTAGGTGCCGTTGTTGCAGGGAGCCAGAACCTTGCCGCCGAAGTCGGCCTGGTACTGTTCGGGGATTGCCGCGCCGTCGGCATACAGCCACTGTGCGTCAATGCCGCCCAGAGCGGTTACCGCAAAGGTGTCAGCGTCCACCGCATAGAGGCTATCGCTGTCCACAACATAGATGGTATCGCCAACCAGAGCGCCGCCCACGTAAGCATTGCCCTGTGCCAGGGCCACAGCCGCCTCGGGAGCGTCGGAGGAGAAGTCAGACCAGTAGGGCGTGCCGTCCACGGCATAGACCAGACCGGTCATCTTTGCCACGGGAACAGGCTCTACGGTAACCTCGCAGGTTGCGGAGATCGCAGGCGTTGCCACGGTGGTAACGGTGATGGTAGCGTTGCCCACTTTCAGACCCTTGACAACGCCGTCCTCAACGGTGGCGACAGAAGGATCGGAGGAGGTCCAGGTGACGGACTTGTCCGTCAGGTTCCAGGGATAGACATCCGCAGTCAGAGTCATAGAAGAGCCCTTCAGCAGGGTGGTCTCGGTTTCGCTGAGTTCAACGCCGGTGGGAGCGGTGACGGGAGGTACAGTTTCCTTGGAGGGAACAATGTACAGGCCGAAGCCGGAAACCTGCAGGCTGGAGGCTCTGGTGGTGGAAGAGCCGGTGTCCGGTGCGTTGGCGCAGGCCTTGGAAGCCTTGCCGGTCTCGGTATCCACAACGAACAGACGGTTGTCATAGTTGGCGTCCTTGGAATAGTTGCTGATCATGTACAGCTTGTCGTTGTCATGATCCCATGCCATGGTGCCGTAGTAGTTGTAGACGGAAGTGTCGGTGGACATATACCCATCGGCAGCACTGTTGATGGGAGCCAGGGTAACAGCGCCGTCCACAACGTCAGCCAGAGTCATCTTGAACAGATACGCGGTTTTGCTGTCGCCTCTGTTGGTAAGGTAGAAGTTGCCTTCATCGTCAATGGCCATGCTGACAATGACAGCATAGCTGGGAGAATTGGTGCTGGGGTTGGTCAGAGTAACGGAGGCAACCAGCTCGGTAGCGCCGGTCTGGGTATCCACCGTGTAGATCTTGTTGAAGGCGTCCACAGCATACAGGGTTTCATCCGCATAGCTGTAGGCCATGTCAATAATCTGCAGATCGGTCTTGCCAACCTTGGCAATCTCGTCCCATGCGCCCTGAGGAGCCACATAGAACGCACCCTCAGTTGCCATGAAGACATAGCCGTTGACGTATTCGGCGGCCTTAACCGTGATGGGAGAAGCGGAAACGGTTTCCAGACCTTCGCCCTCTCCCTTAGAAGTGTCGTACCACAGGTTGGTGACGTCTACCTGCTCCCAACGATCGCCGGAGCCACGCTCCTCCGTGTTGGTGAACAGATACATATTGCCGTCGTAGCTCACAGGCTCGGAGGAATACTGAACCTCGTAGACAGTCTCGTTGCCCGCATAGTCGGCAACAATGACCAGAGCCTTGGTGCCAATTTCCACATCGGTCAGGTCGATTTCCGCAGAGGCAGCCTGGCCGGGAGCGTCCTGCTCGGGCAGAGCGGAGCCATAGACCTTGGTGCCCGCCGCATTGGCCAGCATAACCGCAGCGACGTAGTTGTCATCCTGTGCGGTGATGGTGACGTTGCCGGTGAGCAGGTCCTTGGAAACAGCGGTAACCACGGGAGCGGTGTCATCCACCACAGCGGTGTAGGAGACGGAAGCGCCATCGCCCAGAACGCCGCTTTCGAGGACAGCCTTGAACTCCTCAGAGGTCAGCTTGCCGTTTTCGGGGTTTGCGTAGTATTCGGGAATTGCGTACAGGCCGAAGGTGATCTTCTGGCCTTCCGTTGCGCCCATAGCGCCCACAGTCTTGTTGACCGTGTAGCCGGCGGTGTTCGTATTCATCCAGGAACTGCCGTTGGAATAGTAGAATGCGCCGGCGACATCGCTGGAAATAGAGCCGGTCCACAGAACCTTGCCGTTTTCATCGGTCACAGCGCCGCCGATGGCAGCCGCGTTA
>JAEDOJ010000191.1 GCA_016302015.1 Oscillospiraceae bacterium
GGAATAGGGCTTGCTGTAGCCGGGGCTGGACACGTTCCACCGGGCAATCCACCGATCCCAGTTGTCATATTCCGGGGAGGTCAGCTTGGTCACCCACCAGCTATAGCTGGAGTAAACCCCCGCCTGATAGCCGTTTTCCACCAGCTTGTTGCAGAAAATTCTGGTATTGTTCAGAATCTGGGCGGGGGAGAGCTTCGCCACGGTGTTGGGGTCTTCCACATCGTAGTAGACCGGAAGGGAAGGCTTGTGACCCTTCAACAGACGGAGGGCGTGCTCCGCTTCGCTGAGCGCCTCTTCTTCGGTGGTTGCGTAGGAGTAGAGATAGACGCCGTAGGGAATTCCCAGACGTTCGCAGGCGGTGACGTTATTGACCCACTGACGGTCATCCTGAGAGGCTTTGTCTCCGCCGTAGCCGCAGCGAATGACCGCGAAATCAATCTGCGGGGCAACCGCGTCCCAGTCAATGGTCTGCTGATGATGGCTGACATCAATGCCTATGTAGGGGGTCTGTTCTGCCGCCGCTGTGGGAAACAGGGAAAGGAGAAGAACAGTCAGCAACAGGTATCCAACGATTCGCTTCATGGAAAATCCTCCCGGAGTTTTTCTCCATTTTATCATATTTCAGGGAATTTTGCACCAGTAAATTTTGGAAACGGAGGGAGAATGCGTCTTGAACGCACCGGGGAGATATGGTATAATCAAAACAGCCTCGAAAACTGTAGAAATTTCGATTATGGGAGGTTCTTATGAAAAAGAAGCTGGTTTCTCGTCTGATTAAGCTGACCCTGTGCCTTGCCCTGTTTGCGCTCTTTTATTTTCTTGGGAAAACCTACGCCGGGATCCCGGTTTTCCGTGCGCTGACCATGGCCTTCGCCGTCCTGTCCGCCGACCGGATCGTTTTCCTGATCCTCAGCCTGACTTCCCCCAGATCCAACCGTGGGAAAACCCTGATCTCCCTGACGGAAAGCCTGATGCGCTATGTGGTTGCCCTGGTGATCCTCTGCTGGGGCCTTTCCATTCTGGGCGTGGATGTTTCCACCATTGCCGCAAGCGTGGGCGTGGTGACTCTGGTGGTGGGCTTTGGCGCGGAACGGCTGATCGAGGACGTGATCACGGGACTGTTCATGCTGTTTGAGAATCAGTACAACGTGGGGGACGTGATTGAGGTCAACGGCTTCCGCGGAACGGTCAACTCCATCGGCATTCGCACAACGACCATTATGGACAGCGGCAAAAACCTCAAAATTGTGAACAATTCCGACATGAAAAACATATTGAACCGCTCCAATAATACCTCCATCGCCGCCAGCACCATTGATATTCCCTACTCCGTGGAGCTTGAGGCGCTGGAGGAGAAGCTCCCCGCTCTGATGGAGGAAATTTTCAAAAAGCATCCGGACTCCATGCTGTCCGTTCCCACCTATCTGGGGGTGCAGGAGCTGGGCGCCAGCGCCATTACCCTGAAGTTTGTGGCCGAGGTGAAGGAGGAGGATATTTATAACGCTTCCCGTATTCTGAACAGGGAACTGCTTCTGGGCTTCCGGAAGCTGGGCGTGGAGTGTCCCTTCCCGCAGTTGGACGTTCACACCTGCTGAGGGATCGCCCATGGAACGTGATGTGTTTGATGCTCTCCCGGAGGGCGGGGAATATTCTTCCCCTGATCCGGGCGGAGAATTTACACCGCCCCTTCCGGAATTTCCGCCTTATTCCGACGCTGCCCCGGAGGGGGAGAGAAAAAGGCGGAAAAGAAAGTTCTTTTTGGCCGGGGCGGCTGTGCTGATGGCGCTTCTGGTGTTCGGGAAAGCCTTCCCCCCGCCGAATCCAACGGCGCAGGCGCCCTCCCCGGACGTCACAGAGCCTGTGCCGACCCAGACCCAGCCGGAACCGGCTCCAACCACGGTTGAGACAGAGCCTGTGGAGGAGATTCCCTCCTTTGAGGCGCTTTATGTTGCGTTTTCCTCCAGAGTGGAGGGGAAGCTTCTCCTTTCTCATGGGGAACGGATAGAGTCTCTCTCCGTGGAGGCTTGGGATCGTGCCACCGAGACCTCTCTGGGCGTCTGGGATGTGCCCGGGGAAGCGCTTCAAGCGGGGAGCTTCACCCTGCCTGAGATGGACTTGTACGACCTGTATTTGTCCGGCGGCCAGGAAATCTGGCCCGCACCGGAGCTTCATGTTTCCATGGTATACCGGGAGCGGGGAGAGGAGAAGCAGGTGACGGCTGTCCAGCCTTTGGTGAATGGGGAGGGCTGGTATCTGAAATATGATCCGGCGGATGCGGTGAAAACCGACTATACCTTCCCCGGCTGCTTTGTTCTGGTTCCCTATGACAGCGGGATCACAAAGGAGCTGCTTGTGATCGGGGAGGAGCCCCAGCCCGACAAGATCACCGTCATGGGAGAGATTGCCGGCCGTCCTCTGACAACCATGGACTACACCATTGAGACCTTGAGGAACGAGTACATGGACCCGGACACCGGCGAGCAGGTTGTCTATGTCATCAACATACTGGTGATTCCCATGCCGGAGGGGATTGCCCAGGGGAGCGGTACGGCGCACTTTACGGTTACCCAGCCGGTTCCGGGGACAACGACCCTTTGGGAGACCACCACGGACATTCCGTACTGACTTTGGAGAGACAAAGGAGAAGACATGAATCAAGAGATTGACATCACCTCTGTGGTGCTGACCACGGAGCGTCTGACGCTGCGGCCCTGGCGGGAAACGGATCTGGAGGATTTCTACGAATACGCAAGGGTGGACGGCGTGGGTCAGATGGCGGGCTGGCTGCCCCACCGGGATATCGAGGAATCCCGGCGAATTCTCTCCCACTTCATAGAAGGAAAGCATATTTTTGCCCTGGAGCATCAGGGAAAGGTCATCGGTTCCCTGGGGATTGAGGAATATAAGGAAGAAAAACTCCCGGAGCTGGCTTCCCTGCAGGGCAGAGAGCTTGGCTATGTGCTCTCCAAAAGCTATTGGGGACAGGGACTGATGCCGGAGGCGGTCAGGGCGGTGCTGGACTATCTGTTTGACAGGCTCCGGCTGGACTTCGTCCTTGTGGAGCATTTTACGTGGAATTCCCAGTCCCGCAGAGTCATCGAGAAGTGCGGCTTCCAATTTCTGATGACGGACACCTATGAAACCCGCTATCAGACCGTGGAGCCTACCCGGAAGTACATACGCTACCGGGAAGGAAGCTCTGAATAAATTTGCAGAAACGGCAGCCGCCCCCACGGGGACGGCTGCCGACGGCTTTGGGGCTTAC
>JAEDOJ010000192.1 GCA_016302015.1 Oscillospiraceae bacterium
ACCTATAAGGGCATGAAGGTGTTCTACGAGGCAAAGTAATTTCACAGAAAAATTTCCCGGCGGGTCATCCCGCCGGGATTGCTTTTTATAAGATAGACAGAACCCTTTTCAAATCCTCCGCCGTCAGGATCATGAGGTTCTGTCGTTCCTCCGCGCAGACAGACAGGGCATAGTCCCCCACCCAATGGGTTTCCAGCTCCATTCCGTCTACCCTGCAGGGCTGAGAAAAATCCGTTCTTTTCATGTCGTAACAGATGCCCCGGCCGGTTTGCTTCCCATAGGCTTCCTTCCGTGTCCAGATGGCGGTAAAGGCCGCGTCCGGGTTTTCCGCGGTCTGCACCGCCTGCCGCTCCGCCGCAGAGAAGGCACGGTGAAGGACAGCCTCCCGCCGGGAGGTGATTTTCTGAACATCTACGCCCAGGGGTGACCTGCCCAGGGCGCAGACGCAGGCCCCCTGATCATGGGAAAAATTAAAATGGAACTCCGGCCGCTGGAGCCGGGGCTTTCCTCCGGCCTCCGCCGTCAGTTTGGGAAGGTCGGTCACGCCGTATTCCCGATACAGGCCGAAGCGCAGGAGGAAATAGACAAGCATCCGGCTCTGCCGCCTGTCTGCATCGTTGCAGGCGGTCACCTTTTCCCTCCGGCTGTCCTCCAGAAGGGTCATCGCCCTTCTCTCCTCCTCCGCTGTCATCCTTCTTGTGGGTTTAAAAAAATATACCATGTTCATCCCTCAAATCCATAGAATAAAGATACCACATGGACTTTGGATCGTCAAGTCCAGGTGGTTTGTTCATTTTTTGAAAATTTTTCCGATTTTTTTCACTTTTATCTTGTATCTGACAGAGAAAAGGAGTATAATACAATGCAAATCTGCTTTAGCAGACAATCCCACCAACTATCTGAGAAAGGAGACGTCACAATGAAGAAATGTTATATCCCCGAGGGCTATAAGAATCCGCTGTCCATTTATGAAACCCAGTGCGCCATCGAGTTCATCAAGCACAATTTCCAGAAAAATCTGTGCCATGCGCTGAACCTGATGCGTGTGTCCGCCCCATTGTTTGTAGAGGAGGCTTCCGGTCTGAATGACAATCTGAACGGCTACGAACGCCCTGTTTCCTTTGACGTCCCCGATGTGGGCGCTGAGTCTCAGGTCGTCCACTCTCTGGCGAAGTGGAAGCGCTACGCTCTGGCTCGCTACGGCTTCCGTCCCGGCAAGGGTCTGGTCACCGATATGAACGCCATCCGCCGTGACGAGGTGGTGGATAATCTCCACTCCGTCTACGTGGATCAGTGGGACTGGGAAAAGGTTCTCACCGAAGAAACCCGCACCCTTGACTATCTGAAGGACACCGTACAGCGCATTGTCAACGCCATTTATGTCACAGCGGAAACTCTGAAGATCGAATATCCTCAGATCACCACCAAGGTTCCCCGGGATGTGATCTTTGTCACTACCCAGGAGCTGGAAGATATGTTCCCCGACCTCCACACCGCGCAGGAAAAGGAAACCGCCTTCCACCGTCAGCACAAGGACAGCGCCGTCTTCCTCATGCAGATCGGCGGCAAGCTCCGCTCCGGCAAGCCCCATGACGGCCGTGCCCCGGACTATGACGACTGGGCGCTGAACGGCGACATCCTGTTCTGGAATGAGGTACTGGATCGTTCCTTCGAGGTTTCCTCCATGGGCATCCGGGTCAGCCCCGAGTCCCTGGATCGTCAGCTCACGCTGGCCGGCTGCGACGACCGCAGAACGCTCCCCTTCCACAAGGCTCTTCTGAACAACGAGCTGCCTTTGACCATCGGCGGCGGCATCGGCCAGTCCAGACTCTGTATGCTGCTCATGGGCTGCTGCCACATCGGCGAAGTCCAGTCCAGCGTCTGGGATCAGGAAACCCTGGCCTCCTGCAAGGCCGCCGGTGTGAACCTGCTGTAATGAACGGAGGTTTCTTCTATGGATCTGATTCAAATTCGTGACCTTTTTAAAAACACCCAGGCTTACGCCGGAAAAACCATCGAAGTCGGCGGCTGGGTTCGTTCCGTCCGTGCTTCCAAAGCCTTCGGCTTTATCGTCCTGAGCGACGGCACCTATTTCAGCCCCCTGCAGGTGGTCTACCATGACACCATGGAAAACTTCCAGCAGATTTCCAAGCTGAACGTGGGCGCAGCCATCATCGTGAAGGGCACTCTGGTGGAAACTCCTGACGCAAAGCAGCCCTTCGAGCTGCAGGCCGACACGGTTTGCGTAGAGGGCAGCTCCACCCCGGACTATCCTCTGCAGAAAAAGCGCCACACGCTGGAGTACTTGCGTACCATGACCCATCTTCGCCCCAGAACCAACACCTTCCAGGCGGTGTTCCGTGTCCGCTCTCTGGCGGCCTTTGCCATCCACAAGTTCTTCCAGGAGCGGGGCTTTGTCTACGTTCACACGCCTCTGATCACCGGCTCCGACTGTGAGGGCGCAGGTGAGATGTTCCAGGTGACCACCATGGATCTGAACAACCCGCCCAGAAACGAAGACGGCAGCATCGACTACACCAAGGATTTCTTCAATAAGCCCACCAATCTGACTGTTTCCGGCCAGCTCAACGGTGAGACCTACGCCATGGCCTTCCGCAACATCTACACCTTTGGCCCTACCTTCCGTGCCGAGAATTCCAACACCACCCGGCACGCCGCGGAATTCTGGATGATCGAGCCGGAAATCGCCTTTGCCGACCTGTCCGACGATATGCGGCTGGCCGAGGATATGATCAAGTATATCATTGCCTATGTGCTGGAAAACGCCCCCGAGGAAATGGCCTTTTTCAACCAGTTCATGGATAAGGGTCTGCTGGAGCGTCTGAACCATGTGATGACCTCCGATTTTGGTCATGTAACCTACACCGAAGCCATTGAACTGCTGAAGCCCCACAACGATCAGTTTGAGTATCCTGTCCATTGGGGCAGCGACCTGCAGACCGAGCATGAGCGGTATCTGACGGAAGTCGTGTTCCAGCGGCCTGTCTTCGTTACGGATTATCCCAAGGAGATCAAGGCCTTCTATATGAAGCTGAACCCTGACGGCAAGACCGTGGCCGCCATGGACTGCCTGGTTCCCGGCATCGGCGAGATCATCGGCGGCAGCCAGCGTGAGGACAACTACGACCTGCTGAAAACCCGGATCGAGGAGCTGGGGATGCGGGCCGAGGACTACGATTTCTACCTGGATC
>JAEDOJ010000193.1 GCA_016302015.1 Oscillospiraceae bacterium
GGCTCTCCCATGAAAATTATCTGATTTTTTTGCCGTTCAGCACCGCTTCCACCAGTGTGTCTCCGCTGTAGCGCAGGGTCAGCAGGAAGAAGGGGGCATCCTGCCATAAGAGATCCAGAAAAATCCGGTCCCCTTCCCACTTGGGCAGCTTGTCCAGGAAGTCCCGGCTCACCCATTGAAGGTCCCCTTCGTCACACTCCGCCAGTTCCCCCTCAAACCCGTCGGCGGTGAACAGGTACATGTACTCCCCTTCGCAGCAGTCGTTCAGAAAGGTCACGACACCCCGGCAGCGCCAGGAGGTCAATGTCAGTCCCGTTTCCTCCCTGGCCTCCCGCAGCAGGCATTCGTCGGGGCTTTCCTCCGACTCAAACTTGCCGCCGATACCGATCCATTTGTCTTTGTTGATGTCGTTTTTCTTCTTCACCCGGTGGAGCATCAGCACATCGCTGCCACGGGTAACATAACACAGTGTAGAATTAATCATTTGCGCTCCGTTTCTGCATCAGACGGATGGCGTGGTGGAGGTTTTCGGCCATCACTTCCTCGTGGCCATCCTCTCGCTCGCCGTCCAGTGTCCAGGGCATTTCCGGGTCGGCGAAAATCCTCACACTTCTGGCGCTGCGGAAGGTGATCATTTCGCAGTTGTACTTCTGGCTCTGAACGGCACGGATGCACTCACCGATCTCCTCCAGATTGCGGGCAGCCCGGACCAGCAGGATCTCGAACAGGCCGTCGCCCATATCCACCTGCTTGGGATCCAGGGTCAGGATGCCGCCGATGGAGGTGGAATTGCAGATCGCGCCGAAGAGAAAATCATCCTCTACGACCTGGCCGTCGATCTCCATGCGGATGTGCTCCTTGCGGATCTGAGAAATCTCAGAGATCCCGCCCAGCACATAGGCAGTGTGCCCCAGGGCGTTCTTGATGTTCTGGGGGACCACATAGCTGGACTTTGTGAACGCACCAAAGGACGCCACATAGGAGAAATACCGGTCGCCGAATTTGCCCACATCATAGGGAACGGGCTCCCCTTCCACGATGTCCCTGGCTGCCTGGAGCATATTGCCGGACAGATTCAGGCTGGAAGCAAAGTCGTTGGTGGTTCCCGCGGGGATATAGCCGATGGGGGTCATGGCTCCAGCCCGGAGCAGACCGGTGACCGTCTCGTTCAGAGTACCGTCGCCGCCGCAGCAAACCACCACATCCACAAGCTTTCCCCAC
The DNA here is from genome assembly GCA_016302015.1 of Oscillospiraceae bacterium. The sequence continues at coordinate 1,222 of JAEDOJ010000193.1, forward strand.
TTCTGGGCCTCGTCCGCGGCATCGCCCTGGCCGATGGTCATGTGGGTGATGACCTCATATCCCGCCTGGGAAAAAATCAGCAGGATTTCAGAAAGGGCTTTGTTCGCCTTCTTCTGTCCCGCAAAAGGGTTCATAATAAACAGCATTTTTTTCATATTCCATCGCCTCAAAACCGTTATTGGTGCTATTATACCATACCGGCGAGAATTCGCAAGTTCTTTACGTCGCTTTCACGGAAATGGAACAAAAAGTTTACCGTTTCTTTACATTCCGAAAACGGTTGCATTTCCATAAGGGAGATGGTATACTGGGGCCACAGAAAGGACGGATTTTTGTGCTGAAATTGTTTGTTTTTTTGATTCTTCTCTATCTTTTTGCCATCCGTTGCCGTCACAGCAACCCTGGCGTGAAGGAGTTACAGGGCTGGTCTTACGCGCACCGTGGTCTTCACGGAAACGGTGTTCCGGAGAACAGCATGGCTGCCTTCCGGGCCGCTCTGGAGGGTGGCTACGGTATTGAGCTGGACGTACATCTTCTGAAGGACGGCAATCTGGCGGTGATGCATGACTCTCTGCTCAACCGCACCACCGGACAGGCGGGCCGTCTGGAGGATCTGACTACGGAGCAGCTGGCGGACTATCCATTGGAAGGGACGGGGGAAACCATTCCGGAATTCATGGATGTGCTGACCCTCTTCCAGGGCAAGGCGCCTTTGATCGTGGAGCTGAAGAGCACGGACGGCAATCACGCCGAATTGGCCGAGGCCGCCTGTAAAATGCTGGAGACCTACCAGGGAGTTTACTGCATGGAATCCTTTGATCCGAAGTGCGTAGCCTGGCTGAAGCGGAACCGGCCCAATGTCATTCGTGGACAGCTGTCGGAAAATTTTCTGAAAGGCCGAAACGACCTGCCGGATCTTCTGCGGTTCGCGCTGACCCACAATCTGCTGAATTTCCTGACGGTGCCGGATTTCATTGCCTACAACTATGCCCACCGAAAGGACACCATAAGCAACTTCCTGTGCCGGAAGCTGTGGAAAGCCCAAGGCGTCAGCTGGACCCTGCGGAGCCAGGAGGACTATGACACCGCCATGGCGGAAGGGTGGCTGCCCATTTTCGAGGGCTTCCTGCCGGAGAGCGAAAAGAAGATATAAAAATATTGCGGGGCTCCCATTTTTCCCCGGGACCGGGTTAGACAGAATTTTCCTTCTGATTCTGCTATACTCACGCCATGGGTCCTTACAGGGGTTGTCCATATGACTGCGGGATTCCCAAAAGGAGCTGACGTATGGAAGACACCCTTTTTATGGATGAAGCATTGCTTCTTGCGAAGGAAGCCTTTGACGACGGAGAGGTTCCTGTGGGCTGTGTTATCACCCGGGGCGACATGATCGTGGGCCGGGGGCGCAACCGGCGGGAGGGAGACAAGTCCGCTCTGGCCCACGCCGAGATCGAGGCCATTTCTGAAGCCTGCCGCAATCTGGGCGGTTGGCGGCTGTGGGAGTGCACGCTGTATGTGACATTGGAGCCCTGCCCCATGTGTGCCGGAGCCATTCTCAACGCCCGGATTCCCCGGGTGGTTTACGGAGCCAGCGACAAAAAATGCGGCGCGGTCCGGTCGGTCTGTACCCTGTTCGACATGCAGTTCAACCACCACCCGGAGGTGGAATCCGGCGTCCGGGAAGCCGAATGCGGCGAATTGCTCACCGAATTTTTCCAAAAGCTCCGGGTCGAGCTGCGGACAAGACCCAAGTGGAAACCGAGGTGAGAGTGGAGAGTGGAGTGTGGAGTTATGCTCAGAAGGAATGACTCTGTGCTTCTAAATTTCTTCATGAAATAGCTTTTGAATTCGCTTTCGAAAGATTTCAGAGTCAACTCCACACTCCACTCTCCACACTCCACACGCAAAAACCCTTTCCGTTTACAACGTGCGACAACCAGGGAGGTGTGTATTTGGATCAGCGGCATCGGGCTGCGCGGGTGGGGCTGGC
>JAEDOJ010000194.1 GCA_016302015.1 Oscillospiraceae bacterium
GAACTAGTACCGGAATCCTAAAGAGAATGCCCTGATTCTGGGAAAGGAGTGGAGTATTTGAATATTCTGGCAGTGGAATCCTCCTGCGATGAAACCGCCGTTGCCATCGTCAAAGACGGTCGGGAAGTACTGACGGACTGCATCGCCTCCCAGGTAGATCTGCATCGGATTTACGGCGGTGTTGTGCCGGAGATCGCCTCCCGGAAACACATTGAGGCCATCTACGGTCTGGCAGATCAGGCGCTTGCAAATACCGGCTTGACTCGGAGTGACATTGACGCGGTGGCTGTGACCTATGCCCCGGGCCTCATCGGCGCGGTGCTGGTTGGTGTGAATTTTGCGAAATCGGCAGCGCTGGCTATGGGCAAGCCCCTGATCCCGGTGCATCACATCTGCGGCCATATCGCTGCCAACTATATCGCTTTCCCGGACCTAAGACCGCCCTTCCTGTGTCTTGTGGTCTCCGGCGGTCACACCATGTTCGTAGAGGTGAAGGACTATACGGATATGCGGATTTTGGGCACTACGCTGGATGACGCGGCAGGGGAGTGCTTTGACAAGGTAGCCCGGGTCCTGGGAATGCCGTATCCCGGCGGCTCGGCCCTGGATAAAGCCGCAAAGCAGGGAGATGAGACAAAATACACCCTTCCCCGCAGCAAACCCGGTGAAAATCCCTATAATATGAGCTTTTCCGGCCTGAAGACCGCCGCCTTGAATCTCATTCACCACGCCGAGCAGGTAGGGGAGGAACTGGATGTTCCCAGCCTGTGCGCATCCTTCTCATCCGCTGTTTCGGATACGCTGATTCCCCGTGCGGTGATGGCTATGAAGGAGACAGGTTATCGGAAGATTGCGGTGGCCGGCGGTGTTGCTGCCAATTCCCGCATCCGTGCGGACCTTTTGGCGGCTGCGAAGGAGTTGGAAGCGGAGGTATACCTGCCGCCTTTGAGCCTGTGCGGAGACAACGGAGCCATGATCGGCGCTCAGGCTTATTATGAATACCTGGCGGGCAATACGGCGGATATGAGTCTGAATGCCTACGCAACCAAGTCAATCATAGGTGAAGCACTGTAAAGGAAAAGAGAGGACGAATGGTCCTCTCTTTTACATTCCTGATTCAAAGATTTACTGCGTTCTGAGGCTTGCCATTGAGGAATGCACGGATATTTTCAACCACGGTATCCAGCAGGCGCTGACGGCTCTCTATCGGCGCCCAGGCCATATGGGGCGTGATGATGCAATTCTTGCAAGATAGAAGTGGGCAGTCCGCCTCCATAGGCTCGTGGCGTACCACATCTACAGCAGCGGAGCGGAGCTTGCCGGAGTTCAGTGCGTCAGCCAGAGCCTGTTCATCCACCAAAGGACCGCGGGCGGTATTGATGAGCATAGCACCGTCCTTCATTTTGGCAATGGATTGGGCATTGATAATCTTCTCCGTCTCCGGGAACAGGGGGCAGTGCAGGGAGATGATATCGGATTGGGCAAACAAGGTGTCAAGATCTACATATTCGCCGATTTGACGGCCTTCTTCGCTCTGAGAACGGTTGTAGGCGATAACGTTCATACCGAAGGCCTTTGCCAGCCTGCCAGTTGCCTTGCCAATGGCGCCAAATCCAATAATGCCGATGGTTTTGCCCACCAGTTCGGTCTGAGGCGTAAGCCAGTAGGTAAAGCAGTCAGCGTTTACCCAGCCGCCGGTGTGGACATTGTGATTGTGAAGACCCACCCGGTGGCACAACTCTAAAATCAGGGCCATAGTGAACTGGGCAACAGCGGCGGTGCCATAAGTGGGTACGTTAGTGACAGGAATGCCCCGCTTGGCGCAGGCATCGCAATCAATGACGTTGTAACCAGTTGCCTGAACGCAGATCAAGCGAATACCGGGGCAGGCTGAAAGCAGAGTTTCGGTGATGGGAACCTTGTTCACCAGCACGATCTCACTGTCGCCGATTCGCTCGATGGCCTCTGCCTCGGAATCCGTCCGTTCATAGACGGTCAGCTCGCCGAATTGCTTAAGGCACTCGTAGGACAGGTCGCCGGGATTCAGCGCATGACCGTCAAGAATCACAATTTTCATATTTGGCCTCCTTGAAATGGGGATTTATTTTTGATAGGATAAGTGAAAGGGGGATTTTTATGGAGCTACTGTATGTGGATGAGCAGATCGTGGTATGTATCAAGCCTGCCCGGGTGCTGTCCACGGATGAACCGGGTGGACTGCCGGAGCTCGTGCGACAGGCCCTGGGCAACCCGAACGCCGATATCCGCACGGTGCATCGGCTGGACCGGGTAGTCAGCGGTGTGATGGTATTGGCCAGATCAGCCGCCGCTGCTTCCGAATTATCCCGTCAGGTGCGGGAGAATGAATTTCACAAGGAGTATCTCGCCGTGGTTCACGGAATACCGGAAGTCCCGGAAGGAACACTGACAGACCTTTTGTACAGGGATAAGGCTCGGCGGATGACCATGGTTGCCAAAGAGACGGGCAAAGGGGTACAGGAGGCGGTACTGGATTACAGGGTTCTGGGTAGCGCAGAGGGTCTTGGCAAGGTATCCATCCGACTCCATACCGGCAGAACCCACCAGATTCGTGTGCAGTTTGCCAGCCGAGGTTTGCCGCTGGTGGGGGAGCGGAAGTATTCCGCGCTGGAAGATCCCTGTGAGATTGCATTGTGGTCTTACAAAATCCGCTTTACGCATCCGCTGACAGGAGAGGCGGTGGAGTTTTCCCAGAAGCCGCCTAAGGAATTCCCCTGGACACTGTTCTGAGTGTGTCTCCCCAAAAGAGGGAGCGTAGTACGAGTATATCATATTTTTTCCGTTCTTGCAAATATCAGGAGTATCAAATATGTCTCATTACGATTTTTTTCAACATAAGCAATGCGAGTACTTCCCCTGCCATGTGGGGGCGAACCCTGAAACTTTTAGCTGCCTGTTTTGCTATTGCCCGCTGTACTGCCTGGGTGACAGGTGCGGTGGAAATTTCCGGTACACGGACTCTGGTATCAAAGATTGCCAGAACTGTCTGCGTCCGCATCATAGGGAGAATTATGACGCTATCTGCGAGCAAATGCGGCAGGTGCTGGAGTTAACGAAAAAACCTTGATTTTTACGGTAAAAACTGCTATAATGGCACCCGATGGAGATGTACCCAAGTGGCTGAAGGGTGCGGATTCGAAATCCGCTAGGCGCCG
>JAEDOJ010000195.1 GCA_016302015.1 Oscillospiraceae bacterium
TCAGGCCGTCCTTGGCGCTGTCGAAGGTGGTGTAGCCCATGCCGTGACGGCATTCATAATGGTCAAGCTCCGTCTTGGTGGGCAGGAAGCCGGGGTTCCAGGCGGGCTTTCCCGCTTCCTTGATGTAGTAGAAACGACCGCCGTTGTCGCCGGGGACGGCGTTGTAGCGGTAGCGCAGCAGGCGCTGCAATTTTGCGTCCCGGTAGAAGCAGTAGCCGCCGCCTGTATTGGAAATCATGCCGAGGAAGTCCTCGCTGCCCAGGTAGTTGATCCAGGGCAGGGGCGTGGCAGGGGTGGTAATCACATATTCCCGCCGGGCATCATCGAAATGACCGAATTTCATGAAAGTGCACGCTCCTTACTTTTCCTTTTGAATGAACGATATCGATTAAGCAACCGTACATTCCGTATTTACACCATTAGCATAGCGGATTTACATCAGAAATGCAAGAATTATTTTGAAAGAAACCAGAGTTTTTTTCGCATATCTTCCGAGAGGCTGCTAAGGCCGGTAAGACACTCGGTAATATGTACAAATATACACGAAAAAAATGTAAATAATCAACAAAAAACTATGGTGCGTAAGAGAATGGAAAAAATAACTTGCGTTTATGCCGTTTTTACGGTATATTTAAGAAGCGAAATCGTTATAGAATTATGGAAGAATTGGAGGGGTCCCACGTGGTTTCCATGAAGGATATTGCCCGCGCCTGCGGAGTTTCTGTGGCGACAGTGAGCAAAGCGCTGAACGGTCAGCCGGATATCGGGGAAGAGACCCGTGCCAGAGTCTGCGAGATGGCCCAGAAAATGGGCTACATGACCAATTCCGCGGCAAGAGCGCTGAAAACCAACCGCACCTACCATATTGGTGTGCTGTTCGTAGATGAGCGCCGCAGTGGTCTGGCCCATGAATATTTTGCCGCCATGCTGGAGAGCTTCAAGGTCGAGGCGGAGGCACATGGCTACGACATTACCTTTATCAACCACAACGTGGGCGGAAAGCCCACCTCCTATTTGCAGCACTGCCGCTACCGGGGCGTGGACGGTGTGGTCATTGCCTGTGTGGATTTTACGGACCCCCGTGTCCGGGAGTTGGCGGAGAGCGACCTTCCGCTGGTAACGGTGGACCATATGTTCAATAACCGTCTGGCTGTGGTCTCGGATAACGTTTCCGGCATGGAGGCGCTGGTGCGCTACGCCTATGCCAAGGGCCACCGGAAAATCGCCTTCCTCCACGGTGAAAAGACCTCCGTGACCCAGAACCGACTGGTGGGTTTCTACCGTGCCTGCGAGGAACTGGGATTGAAAATTCCGGAGGAATACGTCCGGGAGGGCGCCTTCCACGACCCTGACCGGTGTGCTATGGATACCCAGGCTCTGATGCGTCTGCCGGACCGGCCTACCTGCATCCTGTTCCCTGACGACTATTCTTACGTTGGCGGAATGAACGCCCTGCGGCAGATGGGCATTCGGGTGCCGGAGGATGTGTCCGTCATGGGATACGACGGCATCAACCTGGCCAGAGTCCTTGGCCTGACCACCTACTGGCAGGACACCCGGGAATTGGGCAGAATCGCCGCGGAACGGCTCATCAGCCTCATTGAGCATCCCAAGACCACCCTGGCCGATCGGATCATGGTGTCCGGTAAACTGCTGGAGGGGACTACGGTCAAGCAGCTGTAAAGGATGATCGAATATTTCACTTACCCGAAGTACTCCCGCTTCGGGTAAGTTTTTGTATTTTTTGCACAAATTACTGGACATTCAAACGGGATGGTGTTATAGTAAAGTCACATAATTTCGAGATTGGCGGGTTGCGTTATGAGCGGAATGACACAAAATGATGCCATTGACGGAGGGCAGATCATTCAGGCCCTGAGCAAGATCTATACCTCCGCGTATTATATCGATTTGAAAACGGGACAGTTCACGGAGCTTTCCTCCCTGGACGCGGTGAAGGCGGAGATCGGCGTCTCCGGCGATGCCCAGGAGCGGCTGAATTACTTTTGCCATCATATGATGACGCCGGAATTCACGCGGGAAATGCTGCCTTTTGTGGATCTGTCCACGCTGGAGCATCGGATGGGTGAGGAGCGAATCATTTCCAGGCAGTACCTCAGCACGGTGCTTGCGCGTCCTGAGCAGGGGAAGAGGGCGAATTGGACCCAGTGCTCTTTCATCGAATGTGACCGGGATACCGACGGACATCTGAGCCGCGTGCTCTTTACCACACAAACCATCCATGAGGCAAAGATTCGGGAGGCGGAGGGCCAGCGAAAGGCGCAGCAGGCCAATCAGGAGCTGACCGACCTGCTGGAATCGGAGCGGCAGCACACGGCGATCATCGGCTCGCTGAGCAGCATTTTCTATGCCCTTTATTATGTGGATCTTCTGAACAATACCGTGCAGGAAATCATCTCCCTGGACAGCGCCCACCACGTCTACCGGGACGGCGGCGATGCCCGGCTGTTTTTGCGGCGGATGACCAATTCTCTGGCTGCCCCGGGGTCCCTGCCCTCGCTGGCGCTGTTTACGGATTTTGATACCATGGGTGCCCGGCTGGGAGACAGCCCCATCATTACTCAGGAGTTTGCGTCCCGAACCGGAGGCTGGACCCGGTGCAGCATCATCTCTGTGGAGCGGGAAGCGGACGGAGGAAACCGCACGGTGATCGTGGGCTTGCGCCAAATTACCGAGGAGCGGGAACGCAGGGAAATCCAGGATAATCTGATTCTGGCCCTATCCATGGCCTATGCCAGCGTCTATTGCGTCAATCTGGACACGGACACGGCGATTTGCTACCAGATGGGAAGCGCCATTCGGGAGCGCTACGGCAAGCGGTTCGCCGTGGGCAGCTACCGCCAGAATATGACGGAATATACGCAAAATGAGGTCTATCAAAGCGACCGATACCTTTTCGAAGGGATTGCAACTACCGAGCGGCTGGACGTGCGGATGACGGACCGGCAGAGCTATTCCTTCCTGTACCGGGTCTGGCGGAACGGCTGTATCCAGTATTATCAGTGCCAGCTGGTTCGCCCCAGTCAGGACCGGCGGGAGGTCGTCATGGCCTTCAAGAATGTGGATGAAGAGAAGCGGCAGGAGTTGGCTCAGCAGAAGAAGCTGGAGGATGCCCTGACGGAGGTGGAAAAGGCCAACTTCGCCCTTCAGGAGGAAATGGCCATTGTGGATG
>JAEDOJ010000196.1 GCA_016302015.1 Oscillospiraceae bacterium
TCGGGAGGTTCCTGTTTTCTCAGTTTGCAGCTTCCTGCACCACGGCAAGGCCGTCTACCAGATTCGCCATGACCAGCGTTCCCTGAATGGCCACCTGACGCTCAAACAAATCCGTTAAAATGACCATATCGCCCTTGCATTCGATTTTCATCACATTGGACAGGGCGATGTTCTCCTCCCTGACCTCATTGCGGTATACGGTGGACAGACACATGGGCTCGCCCTCCTTATTTCAGCGATGCCAGCACGGCGGACAGACGGAGATTGCCCTTCTCAAACTCGGAAACGGCGGCGAGAATCTGCTCGGAAGCGGCATGATTCCCCAACTCGTCAACCTTCCCGGCAAGCTGCGCCAGCTCTCTGGCATGGGCGGCGTTGTGGTTGATCATATACTGCATCAGCGCCAGGGTTTCCTGCATGGGATCGCAGGAATGACAGCCGTCACACTGCTGATCACAGCCGTGGCTGTGGTCGTGCTCCTGATTGTGGTCGTGAAGGTCGTGGGTGTGGGTATGGTCGCCGCCCTCGTGGGTGTGGGAATGAGAATGCTCATGGGTGTGGGTCACGCCGCCGTGGGAATGCTCGTGGGAGTGGGTATGGGTATGCTCTTCTTCGTGATGGAAGCGCAGATGATCCGGATACATCATAAAAGTTGCTCCTTTTCGAGATATTTTTATCTATTATACTCTCTTCAGGAAAAAATGTCAAACACTATTCGGTCTGGTTCGCTGCTGGCTACGGTTGAGCCAATGATCGCCGTGAATCACCGGCAGCTTGGGGTCGTGAAGATCCCCATGGTCTGCCGGTTTCTTTTTGTCGTCCATAAAAAATCCCCTCCGACCATAGTTTGACCGTGAAACGGCCGCCTATGCGTTGGAGGGTGAAAATTTAGTATCGCAGAAACCGCTGCAGACGGCGTTCCGCCCGGTGCAGGGTGCGGCAGACGGTGGAGGGACTCAGACCCAGCTCCGCCGCCACGACGGCCTGCTTTTTCCCGGCAAAATAAACCGCCAGCAGGATGGTTCTCTGAGATTCCGTCAGCTCCGTGGCAATGACTTTTTTCATCCGACGGAGCTGGATGTGCCGCGGCAGCCGCACATCGGAAAAGTCACAGGGTATATTTTTCATTGCGGTAGTACCCCCTTTCATAATAGTGGGCAGTCAAATCAGCCAGCTCCCGGCACTGGGTCAGAATGGCGGAGAGCATGGCGATTTCGTGCCGAAGGGCAGCCCGGGTCACCGGGTCGCCGCAGACCTTCACCGCCTTCCGCAGCTCCCGCAGTCGGGATCGCAGGGGCTGGGCGGCAGCCCAATAGCCTTCAGACAGTTCGCAAAGCTTCATTCCGCCGGTTCCAGCGCCCAGCGGAAATATTCCCGTGCAAACTCCGTCAGACAATTGATGCAAAACCATTTGCCCTCCACACGGTAGTGAAAGCTGCCGTGATCAAGAACTTCGCCGCAGATGGTGCAGCGGGTCACAGGGTTACGTTTGGCCAACCGGATTCACCTCCCATTGAGATTCAGCTTGTCCAATGCGAGATTCACCGGCATACACCGCAATTTATGGTAGAAAATAGAATAATTATCAAATATTTAATTTCCAAAAAATTCCATTTCCTACACGAACAGTGTACTACACGATTCGTGTGGTGTCAAGTATTTTTTTCGATTTCCCAGAAAAAGGCAAATTGTGCTATGAAAATATGGTAGGGTATGGGCGAGGAGGGATACCATGTTAGGAGCAAGGATCGGTCTGCTCCGGCGTCAGGCCGGAATGTCCCAGCGGGCGTTGGCGTCGGCGCTGAAGATCAGCCCCAGCGCTGTAGGAATGTATGAGCAGGAGCGGCGCACTCCGTCCACCGACCTGCTGGTAGAAATGGCGCGGATTTTCGGAGTCTCCACGGATTTCCTCCTGACAGGAAAGAGCCGGCAGAGGGACGCTTCCAAGCTGCAGGGGGTGCTGGAGAGCGTTTGCGCCGGAACGAATCTGGACAGACAGGCGGGAGCGCTGCTTCTCTCTGCGGTTTTTACGGCGGGAGAGTTGACGAACGGGGAAAAATCGGGTATCATGGGCACATCCGGAGGTGAGCCTATGACAGACGAGGAATATATGAGGGAGGCGCTGAAGCTGGCGGCGGAGGCTGCGGCGGAGGGCGAGGTTCCCGTGGGCTGCGTGATTACCGATGGGGAAAAAATCGTCGGACGGGGGAGAAACCGCCGGGAAAAGGGGAAAAATGCCCTGTATCATGCGGAGCTGGAGGCCATCGATCAGGCTTGCAAAGCCCTGGGAGGGTGGCGGCTTTGGATGTGTACGCTTTATGTAACGCTGGAGCCTTGCCCCATGTGCGCCGGTGCGATCATCAACGCCCGGATTCCCAGGGTGGTTTACGGAGCGGCGGACGCCAAGGCCGGGTCCTGCGGCACGCTGACGAATTTGTTTGCTTTGCCCTATAACCACCGTCCCAGGGTGGAGGGCGGCCTGCTGGAGGAGGAGGCAAAAAAACAACTGCAGGAGTTTTTTGCCTGGCTTCGGGCCAATCCCCCGGTGCGGACATGGAAAAAGCCTGCAAAATAGGATGAAAATCACAGGTCGGCGCAGCTTGCTTTTTGGCATTTTAGATAAAAATTTTAAGAAAAATCTGTACAAAACACGCATTGAAAACGCTTCCAACTTCATGTATTATGTATGTATAAAGGTAGGAGTGTCTACTCCACATAATAGACACAGACCGCCGAAAGAAGGAGGAAGAACCATCCGCAGACTTGCGGTGCGGCAGTGTGGAGACCTGTCGTAATGCGCAGCCTTCCGGCGTGGAGGTGCGCGAGGTACGGGCAAGCGGAGGCTCCCGTATCAAAGTCCGTTGCATGGCAAGTGTAACCCTGAAGAACATTAAGAAGATTTATCCCAACACCGAGAAGAAAAAGAAAAAGAAGAAGGGCGAGCCGGAGAAGAAGAGCAACCTGCAAATCACCGATGAGGGCGTTGTTGCGGTTCAGGAATTCAATCTGGACATCAAGGATCGGGAGTTCATCGTACTGGTCGGCCCCTCCGGCTGCGGCAAGTCCACCACGCTGCGTATGGTGGCCGGTCTGGAGGAGATTTCCGGCGGCGAGCTGTACATTGACGACCGTCTGGTCAACGACGTTCCTCCCAAGGATCGTGACATCGCCATGGTCTTC
>JAEDOJ010000017.1 GCA_016302015.1 Oscillospiraceae bacterium
CGCCCTTCAGGCGGCGGTACTGGCCGAACAGGTAGCCGATCTCACGGCCGCCGACGCCCATATCGCCTGCGGGAACGTCGATATCCGGCCCGATGTAGCGGTACAGCGCCGTCATAAAGCTCTGGCAGAAGCGCATGATCTCCGCGTCGGACTTGCCGGCGGGATCGAAGTCGGAGCCGCCCTTGCCGCCGCCGATGGGCAGACCGGTCAGGCTGTTCTTAAAGATCTGCTCAAAGCCCAGGAACTTGATGATGCCGGGATAGACATTGGGCTGGAAGCGCAGGCCGCCCTTGTAGGGGCCGATGGCGCCGTTGAACTGGCAGCGATAGCCGATGTTGGTATGATAGTTGCCGTTGTCGTCCATCCAGACCACACGGAAGGTGAACATTCTCTCCGGCTCAACCATGCGGTTCAGCAGATCGGCCTTCTCGTATTCGGGATGAGCGTCCATCACAGGAGAGATGGAGGACAGAACCTCCTCTACGGTCTGCACAAATTCCGGCTCATTTCCATGCTTTTTTCTAACGTTCTCAATCACACTCTGGACATAGGCATTCATGACAGCATAATCTCCTTTATAAAGTATTTATTTTCCGAAGTTTTCAATAATGGAAACGATTTCGGTGCCAATACGCTTCTGTGCTTCCTGGGTAGCCGCGCCGATATGGGGGGTGCAGGAAACCATGGGATGGCTGTAGAGGGCGTGGTTCTTCGCAGGCTCCTCCGCAAAGACGTCCAGACCGGCGGAACGAACCTTGCCGGATTCCAGCGCCGCCAGCAGAGCGTCCTCATCCACATTGGTGCCCCGGGAGGTGTTGATGATGACAACGCCGTCCTTCATCTTTGCGATGCGCTCCGCATTGATCAGGGCGCCGCCGTCCACAGCAGGGGCATGGACAGAGACAAAGTCCGCACGAGCCAGCAGCTCGTCCATTTCCACATAGGGAATGCCCAGTTGTTCTTCAATGCCGGGGATATGGAAAATATCGAAGGCGACGACATCCATGCCGATGGCCTTGGCCATCTTGCCCAGAGCCTGTCCGATCCGGCCAAAGCCCACGATGCCCAGCGTCTTGCCGGACAGCTCGATGCCCTTGCCGTAGGCCTTCTTCTCCCACTTGTCCTCACGCATGGTGTGGCCTGCCACGGAGATATAGCGGGCGCAGGAGAACATATGTGCCATGGCCAGCTCGGCAACGGACTGAGAGGAGGCTCTGGGGGTGTTCATCACCTTGATGCCGTTCTCTTCGGCGTACTTCACATCAATATTGTCAACGCCCACGCCGCCGCGGATGATCAGCTTCAGCTTGCCGCCCTTGGCTTCGTCGATATGATTGGCACGAACCTTGGTCTTGGAGCGGACGACCACGGCGTCAAAGTCACGCAGAGCCGCGCCAAGCTGATCGGGCTCATAGAACTGCTCCACAACCTCGTGACCCTGTGCGGTCAGGGAGGCAATGGCGGACTTGTCCATTCCATCGGTAACAAGAATACGCATAATTCAAATCTCCTTATTCATAATAATTGATCGTCGCAAACACAGGGGCGGTTTTCGCCGCCCCTATATATACAATATTACTTATGCTCTGCCTCGAACTTCTTCAGGCACTCTACCAGAGCCTCCACGCCCTCCTTGGGCATGGCGTTGTAGGTGGAGGCACGGAGGCCGCCCACAGACTTGTGGCCCTTCAGGTTTTCAAAGCCCGCTGCCTTGGTATAGGCAATGACTTCCGCATCCAGATCCTTGTCGCCGGTGACGAAGGGAATATTCATCAGGGAGCGGTCTTCGGGAACAACGGTGCCCTTGAACATCTCGGAGCTGTCCAGGAAGTCATAGAAAACCTTCGCCTTGTCGATGTTCCGCTCTTCCATGGCGCTCAGGCCGCCGATCTTCTTCAGATACTTGAAGACCTTGCCGCAGACATAGATCGCCCAGCAGTTGGGGGTGTTATACATGGAGCCTGCGTCCGCATGGGTCTTGTACTGCAGATAGACGGGCAGGTCGGTCAGATCGTCCCGGATCAGGTCCTCCCGGATGATGCACACTACCATACCGGCAGGGCCCACGTTCTTCTGGACACCGGCGTAGATCATGCCGTAGTCCGCAACATTGCAGGGCTTGGACAGGAACATGGAGGACTGGTCGGAAACCAGCACATGACCCTTGGTGTTGGGCAGCTTCTGCCAGGTCACGCCATGGATGGTCTCGTTTTCGCAGATGTAAACATAGTCGGTATCCTCGGGGATGTCCAGATCGGAGCAATCGGGGATATAGGTATAATTCTTATCCTTGGAGGAGGCGGCGACGATGACCTCGCCCACCTTCTTTGCCTCGGCAATGGCCTTCTTGGACCAGGCGCCGGTCTCAATGTAGACGGCCTTGCCGTTCTTCATCAGGTTCATGGGGATCATGGAGAACTGGAGGGTCGCACCGCCCTGAATAAAGAGAACCTTGTAGTTATCGGGGATTCCCATCAGGTCACGCAGATCCTGCTCGGCTTCGTCAATGATCTGCTGATAAACCTTGGAACGGTGGGACATTTCCATGACGCACATACCGGAGCCTCTGTAGTTCATCATTTCATCACGGACTTCCTCCAACACCTCTTCGGGCATGGTTGCAGGGCCAGCGGAAAAGTTATAAGTACGGTCGTAATTCATTCTAATTGCCTCCTGTATCATTCGGGCTTTCCGCCCGTTTATAATCCAAGTATACGTCAGCGAATGAAAATAATCAACCGAAAAAATCAAAAAACTTTTAGTTTCTCACACAATTTTTGAGTTTCTCCGTTTCCTCCAAATCCTACCTGATTTTTTTGTAGATATTGCTATCCCGTCAAAAGCCGATTTTTGACGGGATGCGCTTTTCATTCTCCCCGGTATTTCTTCCGGGTCGCCATTCCGCCCCGGATGTGCCGCTCCGCCTTATTCTGCTGCAGAACCTCCTTGACCTGCAGGTACAAGGCCCTGTTGCAGTGGGGCAGCCGTTCAATCAGATCCTTATGTACCGTAGACTTACTGACCCCGAACTGTTTTGCCGCAGCCCGGACGGTGGTTTTGTTTTCTATAATGTACACAGCCAAATCACAGGCTCTTTGCTCAATATTATCCCTCATGTGCCTGACCTCCTTCGCTGTGTGTCCGAAATCAGTATATGCAGCCCGGCACAGGAAAAAGACCATGTTGTGTTTCCCCGAAAAATATGGTACAATTACAAATGAATCGAGGTTGATTTCTATGGAAAACTTTATGCTTTGGACAGACATTCTGATCATTGCCTCCAAGGTGCTGCTCCTTGTGCTGCCTGTGGCGGCGGTTCTGCTGTTTCTGGTGAAGGTGGCGCTCTATTTCATGGAGAGACGGGAAAGCGCCCCGGAGCTTCAGGCAAAAATGAAGCGGGGGATTTTGATCTCCGGTCTTCTTGCTCTGGGGGTAACCGCTCTGGCCTGCGGAGGCTGGTGGGTGCTGCACCCGCTGTTTTGATTGGGGAGGAGACGCCATGCTGCCTGTTGAATTTTTGAATCGGATGCGTCGGCTTCTCGGCGGGGAGTACGACGAATTTATGGCTTCCTACGACAGACCCCGGAACACCGCTCTGCGGTGCAACCCCCAAAAACCGGCAGATGTGTCAGCCTTTGGTACCGCACAGGTGCCCTGGGAGCCAAATGGAAGATATTTACGTCCGGGGGTTCGTCCCGGTCTGCATCCTTATCATGATGCCGGGGTATATTATCTCCAGGAGCCCAGCGCCATGGCGCCGGTCACCCTGCTGCATCCCCAGCCGGGAGAGCGGATTCTTGATTTGTGCGCCGCTCCCGGAGGCAAGACCACCCAGATTGCCGCTGCCATGGCGGGCAAGGGTCTTCTGGTCTGCAACGAGATCCATCCCAAGCGGGCGAAAATTCTGGCCTCCAATTTAGAACGCATGGGCGTTGCCAACGCTCTGGTGCTGAATGAGCATCCGGCGAAGCTGGCGGAGCGGTTCCCGGACTATTTTGACCGGATTCTGGTGGACGCCCCCTGCTCCGGAGAGGGGATGTTCCGCAAGGAGGACGCCGCGGTCACGGATTGGAGTCAGGAGACGGTGGAGATGTGCGCCGGCCGTCAGGAGGAGATTCTGATTTCCGCAGCCCGGATGCTGAAGCCCGGCGGGCGGCTGGTGTATTCCACCTGCACCTTTGCGCCGGAGGAAAACGAGGGCACGGTGAGCCGGTTCCTCCGCAGGCGGGAGGATTTTTCCGTGGAGCCGGTGGAAGCCCCCTGGTTTGCGCCGGGCAGACCGGACTGGGTATCGAATCCTGGGGAAGGACTGGAGCATACCTTCCGTCTGTGGCCTCACAGGCTTCCGGGAGAAGGCCACTTTGCCGCCGTTTTGCGAAGAGCGGGAGACGGCCTCCCCAGGGACTGCGACCCGCAGCCGGGAAAGTCTCTGCCCCGGGAAATTCAGACATTTCTTTTAGAAAACAATATCCCCCTGTCCGGCACGGGGACGGAGTTTGGGGACACCTGGTTCCTCTGCCCCGAGAATTTGCCCTCCCTGAAGGGACTGCGGGCGCTGCGGGTAGGTCTGGAGCTGGGGCAGGTACGCAAGGGACGGTTCGTTCCCGCCCACGCCCTTGCCCTGTGGCTGAAGGACTTTCCTCAGGTCGTAAACTACCCCGGTGACAGCCGGGAAATTCTCTCCTATCTCCGGGGCGAAACCCTTTCCGGAACGGAACAGGGCTGGGCGCTGATCTGTGTGGACGGCTGCTCTCTGGGCTGGGTCAAGGGCGCCGGAGGTGTCCTGAAAAATCATTACCCAAAGGGGCTGCGAAGACTGTAATTGTTAAAATTGTGTGAAATTCAGCGGGTTCTGAGGGAAAATTTCACAAAAAGTCAGACGAACTTGTGATTTTTGCTTTACTTTTTCCCTTCGGTATGATATACTTTCCCCTGCTCGCGATTTTAATTACCGCACTACTACATATTAGATATTTCTGATATGAGAGGGTTTGATATATGAAACAATATATAATTCAGGGCGGCAAGCCTCTGCACGGAGTGGTTACCATCAGCGGTGCGAAGAACGCCGCCGTGGCGATCCTGCCTGCCACGCTGCTTGTAAACGGCACCTGCCGGATTGAAAACGTTCCCGATATTTCCGATATTCGTCTTCTGCTGAACATTCTGGACAGCATGGGCGCCGTGATCCGCCGCCTCAGCCCCAACACCCTGGAAATCGACTGCACCCACGTCCGGGACAGCGAGGCTTCCGACGACCTGGTTCGCCGGATTCGTGCTTCCTACTATCTCATCGGCGCTCAGCTTGGCCGGTTTGGTCATGCCAGAGTTGCTCTTCCCGGCGGCTGCAACTTCGGCCCCCGCCCCATTGACCAGCATATCAAGGGCTTTGAGGCCATCGGCGCCACGGTGGAGCTGCAAAACGGTTTCGTCTGCGCCCACGCTCCCGAGGGCGGTCTCACCGGAGGCCGGGTCAATCTGGACGTGGTATCCGTTGGCGCTACCATGAATATCATGATCGGCGCGGTTCTGTCCCACGGAACCACCGTGATTGAAAATGCCGCAAAAGAACCCCACATTGTTGACCTTGCCAACTTCCTCAACGCCATGGGCGCAAAGGTTTCCGGCGCGGGCACCGACGTCATCCGAATTCGGGGCGTGAAGGCGCTGCACAGCGGCTTCTATTCCATCATTCCCGACCAGATTGAGGCCGGCACCTATATGGCGGCGGTGGCTGCCGTGGGCGGCGACGTTCTGATTCAGAACGTCATCCCCAAGCACATGGACTGCATCAGCGCCAAGCTGCGGGAAATGGGCGCAAAGGTGACGGAGTATGACGATTCCATCCGGGTGCAGCGAAGCGGCAATCTTCGCGGCGCCAACGTAAAAACCATGCCCTATCCCGGCTTCCCCACGGATATGCAGCCTCAGATCGCCGTGTGTATGGCCCTGGCCAACGGGGTCAGCGTGATCCGGGAGAGCATCTACGACACCCGCTTCGGCTACTGCGCGGAGCTTAACCGCATGGGCGCCGCTATCAAGGTCGACACGAAGGTCGCCGTCATCACCGGCGTGAAGAAGCTGTCCGGCTGTTCCGTCCGTGCCTGCGACCTGAGAGCCGGCGCCGCCATGGTCATTGCCGGTCTGGCCGCCGAGGGCACCACCACCATCTCCGATATTCAGTATATCGAGCGGGGCTATGAAAACCTCATCGGCAAGCTGGAGGGCTTGGGCGTGTCCATCAAGCGTGTGGAAACCTTCCCCCCCGCCGCCTCCGAAAGCGCAGGATAAAAACGACAAATGCACATCCTTGGGGGTGTGCATTTTTTGGAGGAAAAAGCAATGGAAATCTTTGTTCGTGTCCTTGAAATTATCGGCACGGTAGCCTTCGCCGCTTCCGGCGCTCTGATTGCCATGCGGCGGCATATGGATATCTTAGGCGTGATCGTCCTGGGCGTTGTCACCGCCGTGGGCGGCGGCATTCTGCGGGATGTGATTCTGGGAATCACGCCCCCGCTGGCCTTCCGTGACCCCACCTGTGCAATGATCGCCATGGGAACCTCCGTCCTTCTGTTCATTCCATGGATTCGTCACTGGCTCATGGGACGGCAACGGGTCTTCGATTTCAGCCTCTTCCTCATGGATTCCGTGGGTCTGGGCGTGTTTACGGTCATGGGCATCTGGAATGCGCTGGACTTTAACCCGGATCGCAGCACCTTTTTGCTGGTCTTCGTGGGCGTCCTCACCGGCGTGGGCGGCGGTGTGATCCGTGATGTTCTGGCGGGACAAATGCCTTTTATTCTGGTAAAGCACGTTTATGCCTGCGCCTCCCTTCTGGGAGCCATCGGCTGCGCCCTGCTGTGGCGGTTTCTCCCCAGCTATGCGGCTATGCTGATCGGGTCGGCGCTGGTACTGGTCGTCCGCCTGCTGGCAGCCCATTACCATTGGAATCTTCCCACCGTGAAAAACGTTTAAAGAACAGTCTGCTGCCTCGTGCAGCAGACTGCTTTTTTGTTTTTTGAAAAATTTTTATTGACAAACGATAATTTTGGTGGTAAACTTTGGATAGAAAGACATAGGAGGTCTGTTATGAAAAAAAGTTCCGTGGTTCTGTCCACCGTCTTTACCGTTCTGTTCCTGGTTGCGTTGCTGGGGCTGGTCATTTTTTTGCCCCGGCTGCTAAAGGTGTTCGCCCCCTTCTTTTACCTTCTGAGCCAGAATGTGGACGCAATTCTCTGGGCATTCTATTTCTGCGTCCCCTTTGTTGCGGCGGCATTGGTCTGTCTGCTGGTATTGCTGCGATATGTCCGCACCGATCAGCCCTTTTCTCAAAAAACCGGCGGGCTGATGTCCGTCATTTCCTGGTGCTGCATTGCCGTGGCGGGGATCACCCTGATTTCCAGCTTCTGGTACTTCCCCCTTGCCCTGGTTACGGTGGCAATGCTGTTCATTTTCCTGATTGTTCGTGTGGTTCGGATGTGCTTCCTTGCGGCGACGGAGCTGAAGGAAGAAAACAGACTGACAATTTGAGGTGCGCTATGGCAATTATTGTGAATGTTGATGTGATGATGGCAAAACGGAAAATGTCATCCAATGACCTGGCCGCACGAATCGGTATTACCCCCGCCAACCTTTCCATTCTGAAGACGGGGAAGGCCCGGGCCATTCGCTTTTCCACGCTGGACAGCATCTGTCAGGTTCTGCAGTGCCAGCCCGGAGATATTTTAGAGTATCAGGAGGACGATTATGGAAAATAATTACGGATCGTATCAACCCAACGGTCAATACCCCGTCATCCCCAATCCGGTCTATCAGACCACCGGCAGACGGGATATGGGCTTTGCAGCCCTGCTCGCCATATTGTGTATTCTTGCGACAGATATGTTCCTCTGGGGCGGCGCCGGTCTGGGCGCGGGCATTTGTACCGCCGGTCTGCTGCTTACCGGCATCTGCTATCTGGCAAGGTACAGAAAGCGCTTCAGCGTTTACGGCGCCTTCTGTCTGGCAGCCTATCTGGCAGGCGCAGTCTCTCTGGCCTTTACGGACAACGGAAAATTCTCCGTTCTTCTGCTGCTGATTCTTCTGTCCGCCGTTGCCATTCTGGAGTTTATGAACCTCCGCACCCATACAGGCGGTGACTTCCGCAATATCGGAGACCTGTGTCATACAATCTTCGCCCTGACCTTTGGTCAGATCGGCAACACCTTCTACGCTCTCTTCCATAAGAAAACCGGGGAAGGAACCAGCCAAAGCCGGAAGATCGGCAGCGTTCTGCTGGGTCTGGTCATCGCCCTTCCCGTGCTGATCATCATTGTTCCTCTGCTGATGTCTTCGGATGCGGCGTTTTCCGGCATGATTTCCAAGTTTGGCCCGGAAAATCTGGTGGAAGCGGCAGGCGCGCTGATCTTCGGTCTCTGCCTCTTCATTCTGGTGTTCGGCAGACTGCTTGCCCTGCAGGTGGTAGTCCGCAAGCCCGTGGCGGAGCGCACTTCCGGAGGCGTGGACACCGGTGTAATCATTTCCTTCCTGTCCGCTGTGGTCGTGGTCTATCTGCTGTATCTCTTCTCTCAGCTTTCCTACTTCTTCGGCGCTTTTGCAGGCTTCCTGCCCAAGGATTTCTCCGTGGCGGAGTACGCAAGACGGGGCTTCTTTGAGATGACCCTGATCTGCGCCATCAACCTGCTGATCGTCTTCCTGACCACCTTGCTGTGCCGGAAAAAGAATGGGAAGGTACCCATGGCTGTGCGGCTGCTGGAGCTTTTCCTCTGTCTCTTCTCTTTGGTTCTGGCAGCCACCAGCCTGTCTAAAATTATTATGTATGTGGATCGCTTCGGCATGACCTGGCTGCGAATCCACACCTCCGCATTTATCCTCTTTCTGGCGGTTGTATTTCTGGCGGTGATCGCACGGCTGTTCTGGAAAAAGGTTCCCTATATCAAAATTGCCATGGCCGCCGCCACGATTCTGGTGCTGGTCTCCGCCTTTGCCAATGTGGACAGGGTCATTGCACGGCACAATGTGGAGGGCTATCTGTCCGGGAAATACGCTTCCATTGATATGGATACCATTTCCAACCTGGATTCCGACGCCGTGGTTCCCTACTTGCTGGAGCTGGTAGACGATTCGGATGCCACGGTGGCCGCAGAAGCAAGGGAACAGCTTTCCGACCGTGCCAGAGGAATGCTTGTGATCGAGAATCACACGGTTGTGGGCGGCAGAAATGACCTCCGGGGCTGGAACCTCTGCACATCAGAGGCGGAACGGCTCCTGCGGGAGAATTTCTCGGAATATTATCTGAAAAAGTGAAAAAAAGGGGCTGTAGCATTTTTTCGTTTTGCTACAGCCCCTTTTTGTATCAGAAGCACCGTTCGTTGCGCTGCTTTTTGCAGTTTGCCTCGTTGCCGCAGTGGTAGCACAGCTCGTTGGGGCAGTTTTCCTCGGAGAAGAAGGTTTGGATATTTTGAATCGTGGTCTGTGCAATATTATTCAGCGCCTCCACCGTCAGGAAGGCCTGGTGGGAGGTAACGATGACATTGGGCATGGAAATCAACCGTGCCAGGGTGTCGTCATTGATGATATGGCCGGAGCGATCCTCGAAGAAAATATCGGACTCCTCTTCATAGACGTCCAGACAGGCGGCACCCACCTTCCGCTGCTTAATGCCTTCCAAAAGGGCTTCGGCGTGGATCAAAGCGCCACGGGAGGTGTTCAGAATGACCACACCTTTTTTCATCTTCTGAATGCTGTCGGTGTCAATGATATGATAGGTGTCCTCCGTCAGGGGGCAGTGGAGAGAGATGATGTCGCTCCGCTCAAAAATCTCGTCCAGCGTGACATAGTCAATGCCGCTGTTAGGAACCGGAAAAACGTCGTAGGCAATGACCTTCATGCCGAAGCCCCGGCAGATGTCAATCAGAATCCGGCCAATTTTGCCGGTGCCGATCACGCCCATGGTTTTCCCGTGGAGATCAAAGCCGGTCAACCCCTTGAGGCTGAAATTGTAATCTCTGGTACGGTTGTAAGCCTTGTGAATCCGGCGGATGGAACACAGCAGGAGCGCAAAGGCGTGCTCCGCCACGGCATATGGGGAGTAAGCGGGGACTCTGACCACATGAATTTTCTGATAGGCGGCGTCCAGATCCACATTGTTAAAACCGGCGCAGCGCAGGGCGATCAGCTTGACCCCGAAGGAATACAGCTTTTCGATGACCGCCTTGTTTGCCGTGTCGTTGACAAAAATACAGACTGCGTCAAAGCCTCTGGCAAGGTCGACCGTATCCTCATTCAGCTTTGGCTCAAAGAATTTAATGCTGATATCCTCACTGTTGTAAGGCCCGAAGGCCTCCTGATCGTAGGGCTTGGTGTCGAAAAACGCAATTTTCATAGGTACCTCCATATTGATGCTGGGGAAAGTCTGCCCATTTTTATCGAAAAAGAGACCTGAGAACCGTTGCTCTCAGGTCTCAAAACTATTTTACTTGTCCTGACTGTCCTTGTCAATAGTCTCAGGGGTGAGAGCGTCGACGTTTTTCAAATCGACCTTTTGGGGCAGGAGGAGGGACATGAGCATGGAAACCACAAACACGCCCGCAACGGGGTTGTTGGCGAAGATGTCCCCGAAGATTTTGGGCATATGGTTGAAAATCTCCGGCACAAAGGTCACGCCGATGCCCACGCAGAAGGAGGTGGCAACGATCAGGGTGTTCCGCTGATCCATCTTGCACCGACCCAGCATGGTAACGCCGGAGACGATGATGGCGCCGAACATAATGATGGTACAGCCGCCCAGAACCGCGTCAGGCAGGGTCTGGAAGAAGGCGCCGATGGGCGGGAAGAGACCCGCAAGGATCAGGGTCAGAGCGCCGAACATAATGGTAAAGCGGTTGACCACCTTGGTCATGGCCACCAGACCCACGTTCTGAGAGAAGGAGGTAATGGGAGGACAGCCGAAGACGCCGCCGGAAATTGCGGAGAGGAAGCCGTCGCAGGCCAGCGAGCCGGAGACCTCCCGTTCGGTAATATCCCGTCCCAGACCGCCGGTACAGACGGCGGTGGTGTCGCCGATGGTCTCCGCCGCGGAGACAAGGAAGACCACAATGACGGAGAGAATCGCGCCCAGATTAAACCTGGGGGCGTAAGCGAACAGCCGGGGCAGGGAGAAGACGCCCAGCGTGCCCACGGTTTCCTTCATGTCGGTGAAATTGACCATGTTGGGAGCGATGCCGGTCACGGTGAAAATCACGGCGACGGAATAGCCTACCAGCAGGCCGAAGAGCACATAGAGCTGCTTCCAGAAGCCCTTTGCGAAGCTCTGATACAGCAGACAGGCAACCAGCGTAACAGCGGCCACGGTGAGAACCTGCCAGGAGCCGAAGGTCTGGGCAAGGGCGACGTTTGCGTCGGGAGCGCCGGCGGCGACCTTCTGAAGCTCATTCAGTGCGGTGGAGCCGCCGCCAAAGGAGGTGATACCAACGGACAAAAGGCTGAAGCCGATGGTGGTGACCACGCAGGCGGAAACCACGGGGGCAATAAATCTGCGCCAGTATTTGGCGGTCAGACCCAGCAGACCTTCAACGCAGCCGCCAACAATCACAGCGCCGATCATAATGCCGTAATCCTGCTTTGCAAGGAGCAGCATGGAGGACAGGAAGGTGAAGCTGAGACCCATCACAACGGGAAGACCGGAACCGACTCTCCACACGGGGAAGAGCTGAATCAGCGTGCCGATACCCGCAATGAGCATGGCAGCCTGAATCAGGCGGGCGATGTCCGCGCCGCTGAAGGTTTCGCCGTTATACTTGGCCGCACCGGCAATGATCATAACAGGGACAACGTTGGAGACGAACATGGCCAGAACGTGCTGCAGGCCAAAGGGAATGGCTCTGCCAATGGGCACACGGCCTTCGAGCTTGTAGATATTATCTACGCTGCAATTATTCGGTTTGCCTTTCATGATGAACCTCCTGAAAATGAACTCAGCTCTGAATCGGCGCTGCCAACCAGAACTTACTACACTCATTGTACATATATTTCTGACAAAAATCAACAAAAATTTTTTGTTCCTAAAAAATTTTTTGGATATGGTTACGACAAAACCCGGCAGAGATTTTCTCCGGCTGTTTGACAGGAAGCCCCCGTCTGTGATACAATCAGCTATATTTCGACAGTACGAGGGCAGGCTATGGAAAAAATTTTGGCGGTTTTGGCAGCGCTGATTCTGCAGATCACCTCTACGCCCATCTACCCCACCCAGGCGTGGACGGATCAGGGCGTGTTTGAGGATATGCACCGAAGGGCGGAGGCCATTGTGAGCTATGTTTGGACGCCGGAGGAGGAGCTTGAAACCTGGAACGCCACGCTGTATCAGGGAAAGCCGTATTTTCAGGCCGGAGCTGCGGTACAGGGAATGCCCTATACCCTGTTCTATCAGGAGCTGGGCGTGGACAGTCTTTTGTCCCTGGCGCAGTTTATGAATAAGGCCGCCTCCAATGTAGCTGCAACGGAGTATTGCTATGCCGTGGAAGACCTGCGTACCGGCCCCACCTACGGCTCCTGCTGCGCCACCTTCATCAGTGAGGTCTATGGCGGGGCGTACATGGACGGCTTTGACCCCATATACGACAGCGTCACCGGGATCAAGGGCTGTGACGCAGGCGTTACCCGCTATGACGTGAAAGCCGGGGATATCTATCCCGGGGACGCCCTGAGTACGGACACCGGGGGACATATCATCTGGGTCAGCACCGTGGCGGACGAAGCGCTGGTGATTTATGAACAGGCGCCGCCGGTGGCACGGAGGGTCGTGGTGGACAAAACGATCGTGGATGAAAACGGCTATCTGATCTATAACGATAACGTTTATAATACGGCCACCAGAAGCAAGGCGCTGTTTCACGAGGGCGCTCACGCCGCGGTTCTGGACGAGGCGGTGGAACCCACCTGCGAGGAGGTGGGCTTTACCGAGGGCAGTCACTGCGGTGAGTGCGGCCTGACCATGCTTCAGCAGCGGGTGATCCCTCCCACAGGCCATTCCAATGAACTGACGGAGCACGCAGCCGCCGGGGAGACGGACGGCTGGAATCAGTATGTCTGCACGGTCTGCGGCAAGGAAAGCCGGCTGACCATTCCCGGGGAGCATTGCGCCGGGGAGCAGTATGACGATGTGGAATTTGACGTCTGGTACCATGAGGGCGTGGATTTCATGACGGGGAAGGGCTATATGCAGGGCGTCAGCCCTGAAACCTTCGGTCTGGAGGAAACCGTAACCCGCAGCCAACTGGCGACCATCCTGTACCGGGCGTCCGGCTCCCCCGGGGTAAAGAATCAGTCCATTCCCTTTGAAGATGTGGGGAAAAACGCCTATTATTATGACGCAGTCTGCTGGGCGTACGGGAATCAGGTGATGCAGGGGCTTACGGAAACAAGGTTTGCCCCGGACGCCGCCGTTACCAGAGAGCAGCTTGCGACGATTTTGTACCGGTTCGGGCAGGAAACGCCGGGAACCGGCGACTTGTCCCAATTCCCCGACGGGGACAGGGTCAGTCCCTGGGCGGCGGAGGCAGTCCGCTGGGCGGTAGAGGAAGGTCTGCTTCAGGGCGCGGCAGTGGGCAGACAGGTGCTGCTCCAGCCCCACGAGCTTGTGACCAGAGCCCAGGCGGCAGTCCTTCTCATGCGATATTTCCAATAAACTGTCCGCCGGCCTCCTCTTTTTTGAGGGGGCCGGCAGGGATTCTTTCCGATTTTTAGAAAAAGTCAAAAAATAATCTTGACTTTTTCTTTGACCTATGATACTATTTTAGGGCTGATGCTGAACTCGACGTGCGGGTGTAGTATAACGGCTAGTACAACAGCCTTCCAAGCTGTGGGCGTGGGTTCGATTCCCATCACTCGCTCCATATGCGCCAGTAGCTCATCCGGATAGAGCAACTGCCTTCTAAGCAGTAGGTGGGGGGTTCGAGTCCCTTCTGGCGTACCAAAGTCGGGTTCACTTGGCGATTCAGGTTTGCCTTGGGTAAGTGTCAGCCTTGAAAATGTGCCACAACAACATTTTCATAAGGGAAAGAAATATGGTGGGTGTAGCGTAGTTGGTTAACGCGTCAGATTGTGGCTCTGAAGACCGAGGGTTCGAGTCCCTTCACTCACCCCATTCCCTCTCTTGGCACGGACCATATTGGGATGTCGCCAAGTGGTAAGGCACCAGACTTTGACTCTGGCACTCGTAGGTTCGAATCCTGCCATCCCAGCCATGTCGGAGCAAGGCGTGCTTTGCTCCGATTTTTTCTTTTTCCCCGGAATGCAGAAAAATACAGCATGACCCGCTAGCTCAGCAGGCAGAGCAATTGCCTTTTAAGCAATGGGTCTGGAGTT
>JAEDOJ010000197.1 GCA_016302015.1 Oscillospiraceae bacterium
GTACCTGCTTTCCTTCCAGCGCCAGAGCCACCGCTTCCGGCAGCCGCCGGAAATCCGCCACCAGACTGTAGGGCTTCTTCAGCGGATCGTCCTGCTTGAAGGGAACAAAATAATAATGCTTCCGGTTCAGCAGCTTCCCCAGATTTTCCGCACTGCCGGACAGACCGTCATTGGTCGAGATTCCCAGCAAAATGGGCCTGCCATTTCGCAGATGGGCTTTGCAGGCGAAGGTCACCGTGGAATCCGCAATCCCGTTGGCCAGCTTGCCTATGGTATTTCCGGTACAGGGAGCCACCAGCAAAAGGTCCAGAAGCCCCTTTGGGCCGAAGGGCTCCACCTCCGGTATGGTATGAAGAATTGCGCTGCCGCAGAGATGCTCCACCTCTTTGCGAAAGTCCTCCGCGGCACCAAAACGGCTGTCGGTTTCGTAGGAGCCTTCGGAGAAAATGGGAATCAGCCGATATTCCTCCTTCAGAGGCTCCAGGGAACTGATCACCCGGCGAAAGGTGCAGAAGGAGCCGGTCAGCGCAACGCCAATGGTCGGTTTCATGGGACTACCTCCTGATTCAGGATGGAAAGAATGGCTTTGGCATACAAAATGCCGGCGGATTTTGGAGCATATCGACCGGGCAGGCCGGAGGCGGAGCAGACCTGCAGACCCAGAGCTTCACAGGCCGGGAGGGAAAAGCCTCCGGGCTGGGAGGCCAACTCCAGGAGAAGACAGTGAGAAGGCAGTTGGGCTAATTGGGAATCGCTGAGGACTGCCGCCGGAACGGTGTTGAAAAGAAAATCGTATTTGTCCAGCCTTTGGTAGCTGCCGGTTTGCTCAAAGCCGTAACCCAGAGCGGAGATGAGACCGTGATCCGCCTCCTTTCTGGCGGCAACGGTAACCTCCCCGCCCAAAGCCTTCAGCTTCTGCGCCACCAGCTTCCCGATCCGCCCAAAGCCGGTGACAAGGCAGGAGGAGCCGAAAAGGGTCAGGGGAGAGCGGTCCATGGCAAGCTGCAGAGCGCACTCCGCGGTAATGGCGGCGTTCTCCGTGGTGAAAGGCTCTGCGCCGTAAAGATCAAAGAGTCTTACATTTTTCCCGGTGAGGCTTTCCTTCCACCCGCCCAGAAGGCCGCCGAAGACACGGCTTTCAGGAGCCAGACGGCAGACCACCTCCTCCATAGGTACGCCGCTGTGCCCTCGAATCAGCGCGCCCTGCACAGAGGGGAAGGGGAGCAGAACAAGGGAGAGCCTCTCCGGCAACGGTTCTGACGGCTCCTGCGGTACATGGTGCGTATGAACCTCCCAGCCCTGACAGGCCAGATATCGTGCCGCCCAATGCAGTCTTACGTCGCCGCCGATCACCCAGATGGCGTGTTCCATCCTCCGTCACATCCTTTCCCAACAGACTATGCAAAAAACTTCGATTTGGTGAAAAAAAGAGGTTGTCATTCCTTCCTTCTTGCGATACAATAAAAGAACGAAGCAGAAAGTGAGGCGCTTATGGAAAGTCGGGGATTTATTCATGATATGCTGGATGTGAAGCTCCTGGTGCTGTATATTATGGCCAGGGTCCTGTATCCGGTGGATCTTCAGAAAATATATGAGCTTTCCTATCAGGACGACTGCCTGAGCTATTTCGACCTGGCCCAGGCGGTGCCCCAGATGGTGGAATCCGGCCATCTGGAGGAGGTGGACGGAAAGCGTTACGTGATTACGGAGAAGGGGCGGGAGGCCTGCGCGGTGACAGAGGATGCCGTGGCATATCCCGTGATGCAGAGAGCTCAGGCTGCCATCGACGCCTTTAATCGGGCGGTGCGCCGCAGCAGCTTTGTAAAAACCACGGTGCAGCAGCGGGAGGGCGGAGACTATTCCGTCCTGCTCAGCCTCAACGACGAGGTCAGCGATTTGCTGAAAATGGAGCTGATGGCGCCAACCCAGCGTCACGCCTATCGGCTGGCCAACGCCTTCTCGGAAAAGGCGGAAACCATTTATCGCAGTATTATGGATCAGCTTTTAACGGAAAAGAAGGAAGAGACTTGAATTTTCAAAATTCTATGTTATAATAAAGGTAGCAAAGCCCCATCCAAAACACGAAAGGAGCGACTACCATGAAATTCCAGTACACAGAGAAAAAAGTCAGCCTGCCTGCAAACGTTCATGCTTACGCCGAAAAGAAAGTGATGAAGCTGGAACGTTTTTTCCACGATGATGCGGAGGCACTTGTCGCCTTTTCTGTAGAGAAGGACCGTAATAAGGTTGAAATTACGGTTCATGCAGCAAATACCTACTTCCGTGCCAGCGAATCCACATCTGATATGTTCGCATCCATTGATGCGGCGGTCTCTACCATCGAGCGTCAGATCCGAAAGAACAAGACTCGTCTCGCTCGCCGTCTCCGTCAGGACGCCTTTGTCCGCAGCGCAGAGGTTACGTCCTTTGCGCCGGAGCCTGAGGAAGCCAGCTTTGAGATCGTCCGTGTAAAGGAATTCCCCATGAAGCCCATGACCCGTGAGGAAGCGATTCTGCAGATGAATCTGCTGGAGCATACCTTCTTTGCCTTCAAGGACGAAGACAATGATATGGCGTTTGCTGTTGTCTACAAGAGAAATGACGGCGGGTATGGTCTGATTGAAAATATTGATTAAACTGTAAAACACCGATGCCGGGCAGGAAATCCTGCCCGGCATTTTGCGTGTAATAAAACGGAAAATCCCCTGATCGGGGTAGATCAGGGGATTTCCGAAAAAAAGATGAACCACAAAGATGTCGCCGTTGGCTATCTGCGGAAATCTCCGCAGCATCGGCGAAGAGATGCAGGAAAGGGAGGAAAACCTGATCTCTGGCATTATAATAGCATATTTCTCCGGGGAAGTTGTGAATAAACCTTGAAGGAAATGAAACAGATTTCTGAAATCCATGGTTTTGTGGAATATCAGACTGTTCTTCATAGTATTCCCTTCCTTACAATCTCAAAATAGGCGACGGATGTTTCTTCCTGAACTTCGCCGAAATTTGTCGAGAAGCGAATCCGGATTCCGTTGTCAAAAGAAACGTAAATATTCGGCTGGCGGCAGATGCGGGAACCAAAAGAGACTTCTTCGTGCTTGAAGGAGACGCTTTTCACCTTTGCTCCCACAACTGCCCGCAGTTCCTTGACGGGGATGCATTT
>JAEDOJ010000198.1 GCA_016302015.1 Oscillospiraceae bacterium
CGGAATCATTGCCATCCTCGGCGTAGCGGTGCTGGCAACATACTCCCCGAAGAATGGTTTGATTCTTCTGACTATTGCGTTCCTGTTCAGTCCTATAGCTGCTACCGCCGCCGATGGTTACAATTTTCAATGCCTTTTTCATTTTGCTCCTCCTGTCTCAAGAAAACTGATAGATCGTTGTGGTTTTGTATTCCGCACCCTTCTCCAGAATGGGCTGGGGAAACTGGGGCGTGTTGATGCTGTTGGGGAAATAGTGGGATTCCATGCAGAAACCGCTGTTTTTCGTGATAAGATGTCCCCCTTTTCCCATGATGTCCTGGGTGGTGTTGCCGCCGTAAAATTGAAGGCCCGGCAGGTCTGTGTACATCGTCATACGAATGCCGGTCTTCGGACTTTCGGCGGTGGCCGCCTTCCGCAGTCCCATGTCCGGGCCACGGAGAACAAAGTTGTGGTCATAGCCGTAGACCAGGGCCAGCTGCTTGTCCTGCATGTTAAGGTCCCGGCCGATGGGCTTGGGGGTCCGAAAGTCCATAGGCGTGCCCGCCACGGGCAGGATCTCCCCGGTGGGGATGGTCCCCTGCCGCACTGGGGTGAAAGCGTCGGCGTTGATGGACACCACCGTGTCCAGAATATTGCCGCTGCCCGGTCCGGAAAGGTTGAAATAGCTGTGGTTCGTCAGGTTCACCAGGGTCTTCCGGTCGGCGACGGCTCGATAAGAGAGAATCAAGCTCCCTGTGTCCGTCAGGGTGTAGGTCAGATGGACGTCCAGATTCCCGGGAAAGCCGTTTTCCCCGTCAGGGCTGAAATAGTGAAAAGTCACGCTGTCGTCGGAAGCCCTTGCTACATCCCACAGGACCTTGTGAAAGCCGTGGGACAGGCTGGAATGGATGTTATTGTCATTCTCGTTGATCTCCAGGTGATACACCGCCCCGTCGATCTGAAAGGTGCCCTTTTCGATCCGGTTCACGTTCCGGCCTACGGTGACACCCAGCATGTCGAAGTTATCCTCGTATTTTTCAAGTTCATCGTAGCCCAGGACCACGTCGGTCAGCCTGCCCTGCCGATCCGGGACAAACAGGGACACCAAGGCTGCACCGAAATCCGTCAGCACCGCCTGCATTCCATGTTCGTTTTCCAGGGTATAAAGATGGGCTTTCCGCCCGTCCCGGAGAGTGCCAAAAACTGTCTGTTTCATGTGTATATCGCCTCCCGTTGTCGGTTATACATTCTCCCGTTTCCGCTTTCTACCTAGGCAGTCAAAACCCAGGATCAGTACCACTACCAAACCCTGGAGCAGCTTCTGCACGTAAGCGCCGATACCCAGGTTGTCCATGCAATTGGTCATCAGCTGGAGGACCAGCACGCCCACGAAACTTTCGATGACGCCGCCTACGCCGCCAGCAAAGGAGGTGCCGCCGATGACCACGCCGCAGTTGACCAGCATGCCGGTGTTGTCACCGTAGATGGAGGATGCGGAGTTCATCCGAGAGGACAGCAGGATGCCGGCCAAGGCCGCCATCACGCCGGAGATCACGAAAGCCGACCACTTGATCGCTACCACGTTGATGCCGGCGTACTTGGCCACTTCATAGTTGCCGCCGATGGCGTAGCACTTTCTGCCGTAGCTCGTAAAGCGCAGAATCCAGATAAACACCCCCAGCAGGATCAGCATATAGACGATAATGCTGGGAACGGAACCGAAAAGCTTGTAGTTTGCTACCTGCATGAAACCCATGTTCTCGCAGGAAAGGGGGTGGGCATCGGTCAGGACCTGGCAGATGCCTTTTACGAGAATGCCCATGCCCAAGGTAATAATGAAAGGTTCCGTCCGCTGCTGAACAACCAAAAAGCCGTTCACGAGACCAACCAACGCACCGGAGAGCAAACCTCCCAGAATGCCCAACGCGATGGGAGCGCCGGTGTTGATCATCATCACGCACACAATGCCGGACAGGCACATGGTACTGCCGACGGACAGGTCACAGGCGGCGCACAGCACCGTCATGGTCACGCCGAAGGCCACGATCTCTTGGATGGCCACACCCCGGAGGATGTTGATCCAGTTGTAGCCGGTGTAGAACGGGGTATCAAAGAGCAGCATCAGCAGGAGCATGGCAAGGATCGCCACCGCTGCTTTCTGCTTCAGCAGGATTCGCTTGGAATACATCAAAGCCTTTTTCATGTCTGTTTCCCTCCTTATCGAATCTGCTGTTCTTTCCGGTTGTCCAGCCAGATGGCGGTCACCAGGATCACGCCCTTCATCACCGTCTGCATGTAGGTGGAGATGCCCAGCATGTTCATGCAGTTGGACAGAAGGATGATCAGCAGAACGCCTAGGACCGTCCGCAGGCCGCTGCCGGAGCCGCCGGCAAGAGCCGTGCCGCCTACCACCACGGACATGATGGCCTCGGTCTCATAGCCGGTGCCGGAGGTGGGGGAGGCAGTGGTCACCCGGGACAGAAGCACAATGGAACCCACGGCGGCAAAGAAGCCGCAGATGGTGTACACCAGCACCGTGATTTTCTTCATGTCGTAGCCGCAGAGGGAGGCTGCCACTTTGTTGCCACCCATCAGGCCGATCTGACGGCCCCAGACTGTATTCCGGTGGAACCAATTGGCGGCCAGCAGACAGAGGATAAAGATCACCGTGGTCACGGCGAAGGGACCGATCTTGCCGTTGCCGATGAGGGTGAACAGGCCATAGGGATTGACGCAGTTGGAAAGATGCTCGGTTTCGGAATTGGTGTAGATCAGGGCGATGGCTCCGTAGACGGAGCTGAGGCCATAGGTGATGAACAAAACCTCTGCCTGAGTCGATGCGCCGAATTTTACCAGGACAGTTCCGTTGAGGAATCCCAACATGGCGCCCAACGCCAGGCCGCAGATCAGGGCCCCCACTTGGCCGATGGGGTCGATCAGCGACAGGGTCACCACGCCAACCAGGGAGATAACGCCCACCACCGACAGGTCGATAAAGCCGCCGATGATCACATAGGTCATACCGAGCGCCACGAAGCTCAAGGTGCCAAACTGGCGCAGAATGTTTGTAAAGTTGTCCTGAGACAGGAACATAGGCTCCACTATACCGCTTGGAAGAGTTTTTGTTTCTGCAGCCTCATTCCTTTAACATGACGGT
>JAEDOJ010000199.1 GCA_016302015.1 Oscillospiraceae bacterium
CAATTTCTTTTCATCCAGTCCGGGCTTCAGATCCAGAACCACCCGATAGGACTCTCCCTCCTTCATATGGGCAGAGGCGGACAGAGCCATAGGGCCGGAAAGGCCGAAATGGGTGAAGAGCAGCTCTCCGAAATCATGGAACACGGTCTTTCCCTTGGCGTTCACCAGCTTCAGATCCGTGTTTCTCAGGGACAGCCCCTGCATTTTGGCGCAGTCCCCGTGACTTTCCAGAGGAACCAGCGACCCGGTGGGGGGAATCACCGTATGTCCCACCGCCTGCGCCAGCCGGTAGCCGTCTCCCGTGGAGCCGGTGAGCGGGTAGGAGGCGCCCCCGGTGCAGAGAATGATTTTCTCCCCGGAGATGATCCCCTGAGTGGTTTTCACCCCGGTAATTCTCCCCTCCTGCCGGAACAGTCCCGTCACCGTTTCCTGCCTGCGACGTACCTTCAGCTTCCGCAGAGAACGCTCCAGCACGGAAATCACGTCCGCAGAACGGTCAGAGACCGGAAACACCCGGTTTCCCCGCTCCACCTTCAGAGGGCAGCCGCCCTCTTCAAAGAAGGCCATGGCCTGCTCCGGGGTGAAGCCGTAGACCGCACTGTACAGGAAGCGGGGATTTCGGGGGATGTTTTTCAGCACCTCTTCCGGGGAACAGGCATTGGTTACGTTGCACCGCCCCTTCCCCGTGATGGCCAGCTTTTTTCCAAGGCGGTCATTTTTTTCCAGCAGGAGCACCTGCAGTCCCCGCTGCGCCGCCTGCACCGCGGCGAACATTCCCGCCGCGCCGCCGCCGATGACAACGACATCATTCGTCAACTTTTTCATAGACATGGTAAGTATCCCAAATTTCTTCCAATTTATCAAAAATTCCGGTGGTTTGCTCCGTTCTTGCGGAAGCCACCGCCACAATCAGGGCATTGATCACGCTGAGAGGCGCGGTAAGGGAATCCACCAGAGAAACCATATCGCTGTGAGCCGTCAGAAGGTAATCCGCATCCTTCGCCATGGGCGAAGCGGGGCTGTCCGTCAGGGCTATGGTTTTTGCTCCCGCGTTATGGCCGTATTCCGCAGCCTGTATCGCCGCAGAGGAATATCGTGGGAAGCTGATGGTAATCAGAACGTCCCGGGGCGTGATTCCTACAAGCCGTTCAAAAACTTCGCTGCTGGAATCCGAGGTGATCAGCCGAATATCGTCAAAAATATAGTTCAGGTAATGGTTGAGAAAGGAGGCCAGCGCCGAAGAAGAACGGACGCCCAGAATATAAATCCGTCTGGCGTCCAGAAGCGCCTCCACCGCTCCGGCAAAGGCGGTGCGGTCGATCTCCTCCTCTGTTTTCTTAATGCGCTCCCCGTCTGCCTGCAGAACGGAGCTCAAAATATCCTCCTTGCCCATCCGCTCCGCTCCCACGCCGATTCTCTGGACGCAGGTCAAGCGATTGAGCACGATTTCCTGCAAGGCCTTCTGCATTTCCGGGTAGCCGTCATAGCCAAGCTCCGAGGCAAACCGCACCACGGTGGATTCGGAAACCTGAACGGTTTTCCCCAGAACTCCCGCCGTCAGAAACGCCGCCTTGTCGTAGGATTCCAGAATGTATGCGGCGATCCGCTTTTGCCCCTTGGAGAAGGTGTGCATTTTATTATGTATGGAGGTCAGAATGTTTTCGCTCATGCCCGTCCCTCCTCATACAGGGCGGCAAGCTCCTGGGCGGTGAGGTATCTCCACTTCCCCGCCGTCAGCTTTCCCAGACAGAGGCTTCCCTCCCGGACTCTGCACAGCCGCAGCACCCGCAGTCCCGCCTCCTGACACATTTTGCGGATCTGGCGGTTTCTGCCCTCGTGAATGATAATTTCGTAGGTGGCCTTCCCTTCCCCCTGCCGCAGGAGACGAACCCGGGGCGGCTTGATCCGATAGCCGTCAATCACAATGGAGCGGGACAGGAGCGCCTCCGCCGTGTCCAGTTCTCCTGCCACGGTAACCTCATAGGCCTTTTCAATGGAATGGCGGGGATGCGTCAGGCGGTTTGCCAGTTCACCGTCATTGGTAAAGAGGAGCAAGCCCTCCGAGGCATAGTCCAGCCTCCCCACCGGGTAGACCCGGCAGCCGCAATTCACCAGAGAGGCGGCTGTCTTCCGACCCAATTCGTCGGAAAGGGTAGTGACATAGCCCCGGGGCTTGTACAGCATCAGGCAGACCACCCCTGCTTTTTTGGGCAGGGGCTTCCCGTCGATCCTGATCTGATCCACGGCGGC
The DNA here is from genome assembly GCA_016302015.1 of Oscillospiraceae bacterium. Next base: position 2,251 of record JAEDOJ010000199.1, read on the forward strand.
ATCCGCCGTATCCCCCAGAATGGCGGTTGTGCCGTTCACCGTCACCCGGCCGTCAGCGATCAGCTCCTCCGCCTTCCGCCGGGAGGTAATGCCGTGCGCCGATATGATTTTCTGTAATCTTTCCTTCACGGCCGTTCCCCCAAACCAATGAAATTCTTCCGATCTGCCGTTCTCCGATTTTCACGATTCCCCAGCCGGCAAAGCTCCCCGGTTCTCCCGGAGCGAACGCCGTGGCAGGATACGTGACAAGAATCTCCGCTTTTTCCTCCGGCCGCAGGGCATAGGCCACCGTCTCCCCCGCCGACACGGGAACCGCCGTCCCATCCAGCAGAGAAAGCTCTCCCACCACATCGCCCTCTTTCACAACCTCCGTCTCCTCGTAACAGGAAAAGCCGTAGTCATAGAGCGCCTTGTGATCCGCCCAGTCATTTCCGTCATGGATCGTGACCGCAATGAGCCGCCGGCCCTTCTGCTCCGCCGCGGAAACCAAAATTCTGCCCGCTGCCTTGGTAAAGCCGGTTTTGACCCCCATGGCCCCCTCCACCATCCACAGCAGCTTGTTGTGGTTGGTCAGACAGCGGCTGCCGATGGTTTTGGTCTTCGTAGATACAATTCGGACAAAGTCCTCATTTTGCAGCGCATACCGGGTCAGCGTTGCCAGATCATAGGCGGTGGAATAATGGGTGTCGCTGTCCAGCCCGTTGGGATTGTCGAAATGGGTATTTTTCAGCCCCAATTTCTGGGCTTTCAGATTCATTAAATCCACAAATTCCCACAAATCATCGCTGCAAGCCAGGGCAAGCGCCACCGCCGCATCGTTCCCGGAGTGCAGCAGCATCCCGTAGAGCAGTTCC
>JAEDOJ010000018.1 GCA_016302015.1 Oscillospiraceae bacterium
TGTCCAGCTTGCCGTCGCCGATGATGTCGATGTCCGCCTGATAGAACTCCCGGAAGCGGCCTCTCTGCGCCCGCTCCCCGCGGTAGACCTTGCCGATCTGGTATCTGCGGAAGGGGAAGGACAGCTCACCGGCGTGGAGCGCTACATATTTCGCCAGAGGGACAGTCAGATCAAAGCGCAGCGCCAGGTCGCTGTCTCCCTTCTGAAAACGGTAAATCTGTTTTTCGGTTTCGCCGCCGCCCTTTGCCAGCAGGATTTCCGCGGATTCGATGGCAGGGGTGTCCAGAGGCGTAAAACCATATAGACTGTAGGTCTCTCGCAGAATCTCCATCATCCGTTCCATCTGCATCTGAGGCGCAGGCAGAAGCTCCATGAAGCCTGAAAGAGTACGGGGTTTCAGTTTTTCCATATTCATTCCTCGATTGGTTAAAAATTTCCGTATAAATGATAGCATTATGTTTGGAAAAATGCAAGTGCTTTTCCAACAGCTTTGCCCGTTCTGCACGAATTTGTAGAAAATATTTTCTTCCCCTATTTATTTTTTGTCAATCTTGTGGTATGATGAACGGACAGCGAAACACAAAAGGAGAATTTATCATGAAACGCTTCGTCAAACGATCTTTGTCTGTGGTTCTCATGCTTGCGATGCTTCTGTCCCTGTTTGCAGGTATGTTGACCGTAAACGCAGCGCCTGCGCTGCCTTCAAAGAATACCGCTGCCCGTCACACGGTATGCACGGCTTTGTCCGGTCAGGCCAAGGCATATTATACCAATGCCTACGCCTATGATACCATGTCCCAGCTTGCAGGCGGCACCGACAACTGCCTGACCTCTACCTCCAGCGCCCTTTTCCAGCAGCTGCACACCCTGATGGAGGACACCCATACTTATTACACAAAATATGGCGGAACCAGCTCCGGGTCTCTGGCTTATTACTGGGAGAGCACGGATGCCAACAAGGGCTCTTCTAATCCTGTTCTGTTCTACAGCGACACTGTCTCCGGCTCTTTTAATCGGGAGCACGTGTGGCCCAAGAGCCGGGCTTCCTTCTATCAGTCCAACGGCGGCAGCGATCTGCACCACCTCCGTCCCACGGATAATGTCATCAACTCTACAAGAGGCAATATGACCATGGGCAATGTTCGTGCACAGGTCTCCAATCCCCAGACCGCTTCCTACGGTGGCAGAACCGTCCTCTGGTATGACACCGGCATGGATCTGGTGGAGATCAACGACAACATCAAGGGCGATGTGGCCCGTATTTACCTCTACGTCTACACCCGTTGGGAAGAAAGAAACCTGTTCATGAACGATCCCAACCCCAAGCAGGCCAGCGGCGATACCGGCGGAAACAACGGCCTCAAGGTCATCGAGAGTCTGGATACTCTGCTCCAGTGGTGCAAGGAAGACCCCGTTGACGAATGGGAAATGAAGCGGAACGACCTGACCCAGCAGGTGCAGGGAAACCGCAATGTTTTCATCGACTATCCCGAATACGCATGGCTCCTTTTCGATCAGGAGATTCCCAACGATATGGTGACTCCCTCCGGCAAGGCTGCAAGCCAGGTGTCCTACAACATTACCGTTGCGGCGAACAACCCCGCCTACGGCACCGTGACCCGTTCCGGCCTGACCATCACCGCTGCGCCCAAGACCGGCTATCAGGTTCAGGACGCAGTGGTCACCCCCGCCAATGCGGCGGCCATCACCAGAGAGGGCAATACCTTCAAGCTCTCCGATGTGACTGCGGACTGCACCGTTACCGTGAATTTCGCACCGAGAACTGCGGTCACTCTCACCTTTGTAGTTCCCCAGGGCGTGACCTGCGCCGGGAAGAGCGGCTATGCGGGGGACAACGTGACTCTGTCTGCCCCCAGCGGCAAGCCTGCCGGCAATGATGCCGCCACCTTCCTCGGCTGGGCGGATTCCAAGGTTGCGGATACCACAGTCAAGCCCGCTGTCAAGTCAGCCGGCGCCGCCTATACCCTTGCCGCCGACCATACCTTCTATGCGGTATATTCCTTCTATCCGGAAGGAGAGTCCACGCTCCACTATGCCTTCGATCCCGTTTCCTGCAAGCATACGGAAACCAGGGCGGAGCATAAGGAACCCACCTGTTCGGAAGCAGGCTATGACCGTCTGGTCTGCGTCAAGTGCGGCGCTGTGGTGGAGACCACCCCGATTTCTGCCCTGGGTCATGAGATGAAGGAGATTGTAACGCCTCCCACCTGCTCCTCCAAGGGCTACACCACCTCTACCTGTACTGTCTGCGGCTACTCCATCAAGGGCAAGTTTGTGGACAGATTGGAGCATACCTGGGACGAGGGGGTTGTGACCAAGGAACCCACCGAAACCACCAACGGCATCAAGACCTTCACCTGCACCGTCTGCGGCAAGACCAAAACGGAGAAGATTCCTGCTGGGACTGACGTGAAGCCGGATCAGCCCTGCGACGGCGGCGAAGGCTGCCCCGCCGGGAAGTTTACCGATGTGGATACCTCTGTCTGGTATCATGAGGGCATTGATTATGTCCTGAGCCAGAATCTGATGAACGGCGTTGACGATGACGAGTTTGAGCCTGAGGGTGAGTTGACCAGAGCTATGCTGGTTACCATCCTGTACCGTAAGGCGGGCAAGCCCAGCGTGGAGGGCAAGACCAATCCCTTTACGGATGTGGCGGAGGGCCAGTGGTACACAGACGCAGTCATCTGGGCGGCTGACAGCGGCATCGTCAAGGGCATCACCGCAACCACCTTTGAGCCGGAGACCAGCATCACCAGAGAGCAGATCGCCGTGATCCTCTACCGCTATGACGGTGAGAAGACCTGCGAAGGCAGTCTGGAAGCCTATTCCGACCATGCGACCGTCAGCGGGTACGCAGTGAAGGCGCTGGTCTGGGCAACGGCGGAGGGCATTGTCAACGGCATGGATGGCCGTCTGGCGCCTCAGAACACCGCTACCCGGGCGCAGTTGGCAAAGATGCTGTTCTGTTATCTGACAAAGTAAAATTTTTGGACGTGGTTTGTGTGGAACGAGCCACGTCCATTTCTCCTTTTTCCAAAGAAATGTAAAAAAAGGATTGCTATCTGCCGGTATGGGGTGTATAATACGGGTGGTTTCAGGCAAAGTAGAGCCATATGCGTAGTGCCGACGGAACGGGGAGATGTCCGCCGGACGAATGCTCTGATCAGAGATTACGATATATGGTTCGCATCCCGTTGCTGTGAAGCTGGACAGGATGGGGATTCCTTCTATCCATGCTTTATTTCCGGGGTCTGCTGGCAGACCCCGGTTTTTTATGCAATGGTCCTTCTCCTGAATACAAAGACTCTGAGGAGGAACAAACAATGATTGACAAGACAAAGGTGGAACAGGCAGTTCGTCTGTTCTTAGAGGGCGTGGGGGAAGATCCTGACCGCCCGGCTCTGGTTGGCACCCCCGACCGTGTGGCCCGTATGGCTGAGGAGCTGTTCTGCGGTACGGATGAGGCGGCAAAAAAGGCGCTTTCCGTGACCTTCGACTGCACCAATGATGATTTGGTGCTGGAAAAGGATATTGAGTTCTACTCCCTCTGCGAGCACCATCTGCTTCCGTTTTTCGGAAAAGCGCACATTGCCTATCTGCCCAACGGCAGAGTCGCCGGCCTGTCCAAGCTGGCCCGAGCCGTGGAGGCTTATGCCCGCCGGGCGCAGATTCAGGAGCAGATGACGGAGCAGATCGCCAACGCCATGATGGAGTATCTGTCGCCCAGAGGGGTTATGGTAGTTGTGGAGGCGGAGCATCTGTGCATGACCATGCGTGGGGTAAAAAAGCCCGGCGCCAAGACCATGACCTACGTCTGCAAGGGAGAGTTCTCCGATAATCCCGTCCTGTGCGACCGGGTTCTGCGGATGATCGGCCTGTGATGCGGATTCAGAAAATCTGGGAGCATCCCCTGTACCGGCAGGAGTATGACCGGCTGCAGAGGATGGAACGGGGCAGAAAATTCTGCGGTCATTCCATAGAGCATTTTTTGGACGTGGCACGGGTCTGCTGGATCGGCGTTCTCGAAGAAAATCTGAGACTTTCCAAGGATGTGGTCTATGCGGCGGGACTGCTCCACGATATCGGCAAGGGACGGCAATATGAGTTTGGCGTCCCTCACCACGAGGCCGGCGCAGAGCTGGCGGAGGAAATTCTGCCGGACTGCGGTTTTTCGCCGGAGGAAATTTCCTCCATTGTCCAGGCAATCCGCCTGCATCGGAAACCGTCGGAAAATGAGGAGCCTCTGGTGCGGCTTTTGTATCAGGCGGATAAAAAGACCCGCCTGTGCTTCTGCTGCCCGGCCAATGAGGAATGCAACTGGCCGGAGGAAAAGAAAAATCATTGTTTTGTATGAGAGGCGGAGAAAAACCGTGAAAATTGGAAATAAAGAGTTTGATTTTACCAAGCATTGCTATGTCATGGGAATTTTGAACGTGACGCCGGATTCCTTTTCCGACGGGGGAAAATGGAACAATCTGGACGCGGCGCTGAAGCATACGGAGGAGATGATCGCGGAGGGCTGCGATATTCTGGACATCGGCGGCGAGTCTACCCGTCCCGGCTACACCCTTCTTTCCGATGAGGAGGAGATTTCCAGAGTGATTCCCGTGATCGAAGCCGTCAAGGCAAGATTCGATATTCCCATTTCTCTGGATACCTATAAAAGTCAGGTGGCCAAGGCCGGAATTGCGGCGGGGGCTGACCTGATCAACGACATTTGGGGCTGCAAATACGACCCTGCCATGGCGGGGGTTATGGCGGAAAGCGGCGCAGCCTGCTGCCTGATGCACAACCGGAAGGAGCCGGTCTACGACAATTATCTGGAGGATGTGCTGTCCGACCTGAGGGAGTGCGTCCGTCTTGCAAAGGAAGCCGGGGTGACGGACGACCGGATTATCCTTGATCCGGGCATCGGCTTCGGCAAAACCTATGAGCATAATCTGGAGCTGATGAACCATGTGGAAATTCTCAAATCTCTGGGTTATCCCGTCCTTCTGGGCACCTCCCGGAAATCCATGATCGGCCTGACCCTGAACCTGCCTGCCACAGAGCGGGTGGAGGGAACGCTGGTGACCACGGTCATGGGCGTGATGAAGGGCTGCGGCATTGTCCGTGTCCATGATGTGAAGGCCAACAAGCGAGCCATCGCCATGACGGAGAAGCTGCTGCAGTATTAAGGAGTATTTCATGGATAAGATCATCATTCGGGATCTGGCAGTTTTTGCAAATCACGGCGTTTTCGAAGCGGAGGCTGTGCTGGGACAGAAATTTCTGGTGTCCGCAGAGATTTCCGTGGATATCAGTCGTCCCGGCAGGACGGACTGCCTTGAAAATACCATCCATTACGGAGAGGTCTGTGCAGAAATTACCAGGTTCCTGACGGAACACCGTTTTCAGTTGATCGAGGCCTGCGGGGAGCAGTTGGCGGAAGATCTTCTGCTAAAATATCCCCTGATGGAGGAACTCGAACTGGAGATCAAAAAACCCTGGGCGCCTGTCCACCTGCCGCTGGATACGGTGGGGGTGCGAATCCGCCGTGGGTGGAATACAGCCTTTTTGGCCTTAGGCTCCAACATGGGGGACAAGGAAGGGTATTTGAAGCTGGCTGTGGAGGCGTTGAAGACCTATCCCCAGATTCAGCTTCAGAAGGTTTCCTCCTTTATCTGCACCGAGCCTTACGGCTACACCCAGCAGGATACCTTCCTCAACGGCGCCTGTATGATCCGAACCACCTTCAATCCGGAGGAATTGCTGGATGTCTGTCAGGAAATTGAGCGGAAGGCGGGAAGGGAACGGCTGATTCATTGGGGGCCTCGTACTCTGGATGTGGATGTGCTGTTCTATGATCAGAGAATCATCGCCAGCCCACGGCTGAATGTGCCTCATCCCGATCTGGAAAACCGGGATTTCGTCCTGAAGCCCATGGCGGAGCTTGCTCCCTGGTGGAGCCATCCTGTGACCCATAAGACCATGGGGCAGCTTTTGCGGGAGCTGGAAGAGCGATGACTTTTGTGGATAGTCTGACCTATGAGGACTATTCTCAGCTTCGTGCCTCGGTAGGGTGGAAAAATTTCAGCCGGGAACAGGCAGAACGGGCGCTGACGCGGGGTGCGTTCAGCCTGTCGGTGAAGGATGGGGAACAGACCGTCGCCATGGGACGAGCCATTGGGGACGGCCTGTATTACACCCTTGTGGACATTGTTGTCCGACCGGACTATCAGGGTCAGGGCGTGGGTACAAGGGTAATTCATTGGCTTTTGGATCGTATGGAACAGGAAATGCCGGAAAACAGCCGGGTCAGCGTACAGCTTCTGGCGGAAAAGGGCAAGGAGGGCTTCTATGAGAAGCTGGGGTTCCGCCGACTGCCCCACGAATTCTGCGGCTCTGCCCTGAGAAAAGTTCTATATAAGTGAGGAAAACTCCTGCCCATGTCGGGCAGGAGTTTTGCATTAAGTCTGAATCTTTGGAATAACTCTTCCGGTGCGGTAATAAAACGTAAACAGCAGGAAGAGGAGGAGGTTGTGGGCGATCATGCAGGCCCAGGCGGAGATCAGCCCCAGACCGAGGAAGCCGGTGCAGATCAGCGTGCCGAAAATGCGGACGCACCACATACCGATAACATTAAACACAAAGGGTGCGACGGTTTTGCCCACCCCCTGCATCAGCCCCTCCACCACAATGGGAACGCCGTAAAAGGGCTCGGAGACGGCGACCATACGCAAGACCGTTGCGCCGAGGCGAATCACCTCTTCGTCCTGAGAGAATATCTTCATCAGCAGGGGAGCGAAGAGGAAGAGCAGACCGCCGGAGACCACCATCAGGCTCATTTCCAGGGGAATGATGGTTTTACCAAGGGCGTTGAGCCGCTTTTGATCTCTGGCGCCCAGAGCCGTGCCTGCCAGGGTGGCGGCGGCGGTCTGCATCCCGTAGCCGGGGATGTAGAACAGAGATTCCACCGTGTTTGCAATGGTATGGGCGGCGGTGGAAATATCTCCCAGCCCATTGATCATGGAGGCAAAAACCACATAGCCTAAAGAGGTGGCGAAGCGCTGCAGCATATTGGGGAACGCCACCCGGAAGCAGGGCTTCAGAAGGGTCGGATTGGGACGGAAGCTCTGTCCCTTGGGGGAAATCTGAGGATGCCGCCACAGCTTCCAGGTAATGACCGTGCCGCCGAAAACGAAGGACACGGCGCTGGCAATGGCGGCGCCCTCGATGCCCAGACCCATGCCCCAGATTTTCAAAGAGAGATTGCCAATGGTAAGTACCCGGGTGGGGTAGATCAGGAAGAAATTCAATACCACGTTGATCAGATTCACGGCAATGCCTACCTGCATGGGCGTCTTTGTGTCTCCCACGGAGCGGAGAATGGTGCCGAAGACAATGCTTGCGGTGCGGAACAGCATGGGAAGATACAAAATCAGAAAATACCGGGAGGCAAGCTTCTGAATATGGGCATCCACCTGCATCCATACGGGTATTTGGCCGCTCAGACCGGCGGTGAGGGCGGTGAACAGAAGACCTGCCGTCACCACCGTAAGAACGGCCTGGGCTGCGGCGGCTCTGGCCTGATTCTTATCTCCCGCACCGAAGGATTTGGAGATAAAGGCCAGAAATCCAACACCCAGCGAGGCTACGGTTCCGCCGATGAGCCAGTTGACCGTGCTGGTTGCGCCTACCGCCGCCGTGGCCTGCGTGCCGAGAGAGCCAACCATGGCGGTGTCGATATATTGTACCGCGGTCTGCATGAGCTGCTCCAGCATGGTGGGCCAGGCCAGAGAGAAAATCACCGCCAGCGTCCTGCGGTCAAATTTTTCTTTTCTCATGAAGCTCCCTCCCAACGCCATATACCTTTGCGTAGATCTGACTTTGAAGCGCCTCAAATTCTTCTTGACTGACGGCTCGTTCCGAGGTCATCAGAAGCAGGGGCACGGGACGCTTCCCCTGGGAGATCGGAGGCTGGACATAAGGAAACTGGTTTAAAAACAGGCCGTTTTTCTCGTAAAACCTCACCCGGCGGCAGGTCAGCTCGTCTTCCGGCGGCTCCACCTCCAGACACAGGGGCTTGTCCAGCATAGAAATCAGCTCGCCCAACAGCTTGCTTCCCAGCCCGGTGTTCCTCGCCGAGGGATGGACGGCGAAGTGCTCCAGAAAGGCAAAATCATCAAAGCTCCACACCGCCAAAAACGCCTGCACCGGCTGACCGGAAGCATAGACGGTGTAGTCTGGTCGACTGAGCAGAGCCTTCTGCTCCCCGTAGGGTCGGCGCTCGTCCGGAGGGAAGCTCTGCTCCATAATTTCGTACAGAGCGTCAAATTCGTTGACAGATAGTTTTCGTAACATAATGTTCTCCTTTGTGATGAAACAGCAGGACAATCTTATCACAGATCGCCGGTTTATTCAATATTGACATTTTTCTAAAATGTGATATATCTAAAGAAAACAGATGTGAGGAGAAAAACCATGAAAGCAGAAGAACTGTGGAGGAAATTCTGTCAGGAGAAAAATATCCCCGGGGAGGTTCCCTATGAGGCGTGGGCCTTCGGGGGCGCACCGGATGCGTTGGCAGAGCTGGTCTGCAAGGGCATGAAAACCGGGACGGCTTCCGCCTACGACCTCTATGCGCTGGATGACAGCGAACCCCTGCCGAAGCCGGAAACCTACAGCGTGATTCTGAACTCCCGGGAGGAGGCGGTCTGCGTGATCAAGACCACGAAGGTCACCCTGGTACCCTTTGATCAGGTCACCGCTGACCATGCTTTCAAGGAAGGGGAGGGCGACCGGAGTCTTGCCTACTGGCGGAAGGTGCATGAGGAATTTTTCCGGGATGAATTTGCGGCCTTTGGGCTGGAATTCCACGAAAAACGCCTGATCGTCTGCGAGGAATTTGAATTGGTCTACCTGCAATAAGGTTAGAATTTGTTCTGATTTTTCTTGACAAAAGCTGTTAAAAGCAGTATAATTTTATCGAATTTAATAAGGCATTTAAGTGCCCTCAGAATCGTACAGAGCTGAGGGAGAATAGTGAATCCGGTGAGAATCCGGAACGGTACCGCCACTGTATGCGTGGAGGCTTTGCACGAGATGAAAATCGGTCATTGGTGCTTGCCCTGAGAAGGCTGTGCAAGGGCTGAAGATCCGCAAGTCAGGAGACCTGCTTAAATGTGTTTGCTTCTGTGCTCTCGATCTAAGAGGATGGGGCGGAATCACCGCAGAAAATCGGCTGTGGCAGCAAGAATGCCACAGCCCTTTCTTTTGCAGGTACCAAGGGTGTATTTTGCCCTTTTCCTCTAAAAAACTTTGTTTTTTAGGGATTATCCTGAAAAAAATATTATTTTAGAGGAGAAATGAACATGAACAAAAAACTGATTTCCATGATGCTGGCAGGATGCATGGCGCTTAGTCTTGCGGCCTGCGCCGAGACGGCGGAGAACGTCCCGGAGGAAACCACGGCGGTTGTCACCGCTGCGACGGAGGCTGCACCGGCGACGCAGACCACCGCTTCGGAAGATCCGGATCAGGCGGCTGCCGACCATGTGGCTTCCCTGATTGACGCCATCTATGTCCAGACCAGAGACGAAAACACCGATGCCCTCTGCGCGGAGGCAAAGGCCGCCTGGGATGCCCTCACCGACGAGCAGAAGGCGTTGGTGGAAGGGGAAGAGGCCGATCCCGACTATTTCGGTCGTGACACCGGGGACGCTTCTCTGGATGATCCCCTCAATGCCGACGGGATCGGGGAGAACGAATTGCTGGTGGTCAGCTTCGGCACTTCCTTTAACGACAGCCGGGCGATGGACATCAAGGGGATTGAGGATGCCCTGCAGGCAGCCTATCCCGACTGGTCTGTGAGAAGAGCCTTCACTGCGCAGATTATCATCAACCACGTTCAGGCCCGTGAAGATGAACATATTGACAATATGGATCAGGCGCTGGAGCGGGCGGTTGCCAACGGCGTGAAGAACCTTGTCATTCAGCCCACCCATCTGATGCATGGAGCGGAGTATGACGAGCTGATCCAGGCGGTTGAAAACTACAAGGACAAATTCAAGACCATCGTTGTGGCAGAGCCTCTGCTGGGCGAGGTCGGCGAGGACGCCTCTGTGATCAACGAGGATAAGCAGGCGGTGGCGGAAGCCCTCACTGCGGACGCGGTTGCGGATGCGGGATTCGACAGCATCCAGGCTGCGGAGGAAGCGGGAGTTGCCTTTGTCTTCCTGGGGCACGGCACCTCCCATACCGCAAAGGTAACCTATTCCCAGATGCAGACCCAGATGGAGAAGCTGGGCTACGACAATGTGTTCGTCGGCACGGTGGAAGGAGAGCCGGAGGAAACGTCTTGCGAGGCTGTGATTGAAGCGGTAAAGGAAGCCGGTTTCACCACTGTAATTCTCCGTCCCCTGATGGTGGTGGCAGGCGACCATGCCAACAACGACATGGCAGGCCCGGAGGAGGACTCCTGGGTGAGCCTGTTCAAGGCTTCCGGATACTTCGAAGAGGTTTCCGCTCAGATTGCGGGACTTGGCAGAAGCGAAGCCATTCAGGCGATCTATGTGGCTCACGCCAAGGCAGCCATTGATGCTGTAAAGTAATTTTTAAGGAATTGAACCTATGCTGAGAAAAGAATTGGCGGCGTTTGTCTGTCTGCTTCTGTGCTGGCTCTGCCTTGCAGGCTGTACAGACCGGACGGTTGAGACCCTCTCTCCCTCCGTGTCGGGGGAATTGGAGGACGGTGTATATCTGGCGGAGTTCCACTCTGACAGCAGTATGTTTCATGTGAATGAAGTCTGCGGAGGCAGGGGAACTCTGACGGTGGAAAAGGGGAAAATGACCATCCACCTGACCATGCCCTCCAAGAATATCGTGAATCTCTTCCCCGGAACTGCCGGGGAAGCGAAGCAGGAGGGAGCTGTCCTTCTTGTGCCCACGGTGGAAGAGGTCACCTATGACGACGGCTTCACTGAGGAGGTCTACGGCTTTGATCTGCCTGTTCCCGCCCTGGGGGAGGAATTTGACTGCGCCTTGCTGGGGAAGAAGGGAAAATGGTATGACCATAAGGTTTCCGTTTCCAACCCGGAACGACAGGAAGCCTCCCCGGCCACCTATGCGGAGGTGACTCTGACCGGAGGAACCGGTCGGGTCAGCATTGAATCTCCCACCCGGCTGACCCGGGATGAAAAGGGCGTCTGGTGGGCGGAGCTTGTCTGGTCCAGCCCCAATTATGAGTATATGCTGGTCAATGACGTCCGCTATGATTCTGTCTTGGCAGATGGAAAGTCCACTTTTCAAATCCCTGTGGTACTGGAGGAAGACATGGAGGTCAGTGCAATGACCCTTGCCATGAGTCAGCCCCACCTGATTGACTATGTTCTCCATTTTGAAGGAGCGGAGCTTCCATGAGGCGGCGGATCTGCTGGGTTTTGGTTCTCACTTTTTTGGTTTCCCTGTTCAGCGGCTGCGCAGGGCAGGGAACTGGGAAAGCCGCCGTTGCCGGGTGGGAGCCTGTGGACACCATGGAGCTGCAATATGCCACGGAGTTTTCCGTGGAGTATTATCAAGACGGCTACAAGCTGATTTCCCTGTCTGACGGCAGTCGGTTTTTGCTGATCCCGGAGGGCCAGCCCCTGCCTGAGGGGATTGCGGAGGATGTTCAGCCCCTGTATCAGCCCCTTGAGAATATTTATCTGGCGGCTACGGCCTCCATGTGCCTGTTTGACGCACTGGGACGGCTGGACGCCATCGGCCTGTCCGGCACCAGAGCGGAGGACTGGTATATTGACAATGCCAGAGCCGCCATGGAGGAGGGAAAAATCCTCTTTGCCGGAAAGTACAGCGAGCCGGATTATGAGCTTCTGCTTTCGGAGGACTGCCCCTTAGCGGTGGAATCCATGATGATCGGTCATGCTTCTCAGGTGAAGGAAAAGCTGGAGGAATTGGGGATTCCCGTGCTTATGGATCAGTCCAGCAAGGAGTCCCATCCTCTGGGGCGCACGGAATGGATCAAGCTCTACGCCGCCCTTTTGAACGAGGAAGCAACGGCGCAGCGGCTGTTTGCGGAGCAGACGGCCTTCCTGAAAGAGGTGGAAGCCCAGAAGTCCACGGGAAAAACCGTTGCGTTTTTCTACGTCAGCTCCTCGGGACGGGTGGTTGCCCGGAAGAGCGGGGACTATGTCAGCAAGATGATCGACCTTGCCGGAGGGGACTATGTGTTCCGGGATTTAGGGGATCCCGACACGGCCACCTCCACGGTGACCATTGAAATGGAGACCTTTTTCGCTGCGGCCAGGGATGCAGACTATATCATTTATAACAGCACCATCGGCGGCGAGATCAGAACCATCGAGGAATTATTGGAGAAAAGCGATCTTTTTGAAGAGTTCAAGGCGGTGCGGAACGGCGATGTCTGGTGTACCGACCAGAATATGTACCAGCAGACAACCCAGTTGGGGCAGATGATCCAGAGCTTCCATCGGGTTTTTTCCGGGGAGGCCGATGAACTGGAGGAGCTTCCCTTCCTCTATCGACTGCGATAACCGATTGCCGCCCGAAAGAGCGGCAATCAAAATATGTGGGTAATGGTATGAAAAATCACGATAAAATTGGAAATACGGGTAGATTCTGGACGGTGATGGTTCTGCTTTTGGGAGCGCTGATCCTGGGAATTGCGCTGAATGTGAGCATCGGCTCTGTCAGTATCCGTATGTCAGAGACCTTCCGGATTCTGGGAGCAGGAATTAAAAATTTTTTCACTGGCAACCTGGATGCCTACCTTAGATCCTCTACGGAAATCCAGATCCTGTACCGTATCCGGATTCCCAGACTCCTCCTCACGATCCTTTTAGGCGGGGCGTTGTCCGTTTCCGGCTACCTTCTTCAGGTTTTCTTCCGAAATCCCATCGCCGGGCCCTTTGTGCTGGGTATTTCCTCCGGCGCAAAGATGATGGTGGGCGTAACCCTGATTTTCCTCGCCCCCGCTTTGGGGACTCTCACACCCCTTTCCCTGATTTTTGCCGCTTTTCTCGGCTCTCTCCTGATCACTGCGCTGGTGCTTCTGTTCTCCCAGAAGGTTCGCAGTATGTCCCTCCTGCTGGTCATCGGCATTATGGTGGGCTATATCTGCGGAGCGGTGACGGATTTTGCCATCACCTTTGCCAGCGAAAACGACGTGGTCAACCTGACCAACTGGTCCATGGGCAGCTTCTCCGGGGCGGACTGGGGGGATGTGACCACCTCCCTTTGGATCGTCCTTCCCGGTATGCTGGGGGCATTTTTGCTGTCCAAGCCCATGGGCGCTTACGCTTTGGGCGAAGGCTATGCCAGAAGCATGGGCATTCACATCAAGGCAGTCCGGGTGCTGATCATTCTGGTATCCAGCCTGCTCTCCGCCTGCGTCACCGCATTGGCCGGCCCCATTTCCTTTGTGGGGATTGCCGTGCCTCATATTACCAGAAGTCTGCTGAAATCCTCCAAACCGATTTTTGTTCTGCCTGCCTGTTTTGTCTGCGGCGCGGTCTTCTGCCTCTTCTGTGACTTGCTGGCCAGAACGGCTTTTGCGCCTACGGAGCTGGCCATCGGAACGGTGACTTCCATTTTTGGCGCCCCTGTGGTGATCTATACGATGATCAAGCGCCGCAGAGCCCAGGAGGAGTAGACCATGGAATATTTTCGCACGGAAGACCTTGCCGTTGGCTATAACGGCCATGTTTTGATACATGATATTGATATTTCTCTGGAAAAGGGCAAAATTCTTACGCTGATCGGCCCAAACGGCGCAGGAAAATCCACAATTTTAAAATCCATCACCCGCCAGCTATCCCCTCTGGGCGGACGAACCGTTCTGGGAGAGAAGGATATTTCCGCATGGACAGCGAAACGTCTTGCCAAAGAGCTGGCGGTGGTTTTGACAGACCGGATTTGCCCGGAGCTGATGACCTGCGCCCAGATGGTGGCCATGGGTCGATACCCTTACACCAACCTCTTTGGAAAGCTGACGGAGCAGGATCAGATTATCGTAAATCAATCTCTGGAGCGGGTTCATGCCCTGGAACTGGCAGATCAGGAGTTTGCGACCCTGTCCGACGGACAGCGTCAG
>JAEDOJ010000019.1 GCA_016302015.1 Oscillospiraceae bacterium
GCGGTGATCGACTGCGATTTGCAGCATCCGCCGGAGAAGCTGGTGGAGATGTACCGCCTGTGGGAAACCGGCGTGGAGGTCATCGAGGGCGTGAAGTCGGATCGGGGCAGGGAGAGCCTTGCCCATAAGGCCTCTGCCGCCCTGTTCTATTCCCTGATCAGCCGGGCGACGAAGGTGGATATGTCCAGAGCCTCCGACTTTAAGCTGTTGGACCGGAAGGCTGTGAACGTGATTCTCACCATGCGGGAAAAGCGGGCCTTTTTCCGGGCGCTGTCCTCCTGGGTGGGCTTCCGTACCGGGGAGGTTTCCTATGAGGTTCGGGAGCGGACGGCGGGTGAGTCCAAGTGGTCCACCTGGTCTCTCATGAAGTATGCGGTGTCCAATATCACCGCCTTTACGTCGGTGCCTCTGCATCTGGTCACGATTTTCGGCGTGGTGACCCTGTTGGTTTCCGTGGTTCTGGGCATTACCGCCCTGGTGCAGAAATTTATGGGCATTGCCCTGGGCGGCTTTACCACGGTGATCATCCTGCTGCTTTTCCTGGGCAGTCTGATTATGATCAGCCTGGGAATTATCGGCTATTATGTAGGCAATATTTACGAGGAAATCAAGGATCGTCCACGGTATATCGTTGCGGATACCTGTGGGGAATAAGGGGCTGATTGCAGTCCCTTCAGCGTGTAGAAGAATCTGTTTTTACAGTGCTCTAAAGGCTCCCTTGTGCAAAGGGAGCTGGCACGGCACAGGCCGTGACTGAGGGATTGTGCTGCGAATAGTTTCGATTTTCCCGGAAGTCGGGTGAGAATCCTCAGATTTTCCTTCGTCAACCCCTCCGGGTCACCCATGGGTGACCCACCTCCCCTGTGTAAGGGGAGGCTTTGCCTTGTGCGAATCTGACGCTTTTTCAACAGTGAAGGGGCTGGCTACAGCCCCTTATTTTTTGTCAGCAGCAGAGCTGCGCCCACGGCGGCAACGCCTGCGGACAGCTTCGCCACGATCACAGGCCCCAGCATGGAGGGGTCAACCCCGGCGGTAAAGCCCAGATGATCCCCAAAAACAAAGGCGGCGGGGACGGCAAAGGCCACGTTCAGGATTTTTCCCCGCCCGTCCATGTCCTTCATCATCCCGAACATGGGGATGGAGTTGGCCAGACTGGCCACCATGCCTGCGGCGGCGGTGTCGTTGATGCCCAGCAGCCCTCCCAGCTTCATCAGAGGCTTGCGGAAGAGCTTTGTAACGACGTAGACCAGAGGGAAGGCGCCTGCCAGGACAAAGCCGATGCCTGCCACCACCTCCACCCCCTCAGACAGAGGCGCCATGCCGGGGATCAGGACGATGCCGGTGAGCTCCTGAAAGACCGCCGCCCCCAGACCAAGGGTGATTACCGCCAAAACACCTTTTCCAAAGAGAATAAACCCTCGAATCATGGCGTTTTCGAAAAGCCACAGCCCAAGACCGATCAGAACTGCCACCAAAACAATGGGAATCAGGTTCCGCAGAACCATCAGGACGGGAAAACCCGCTGTCAGACCGCCGAGGAAGGCACCCAGAGGAATGGCAAGGATTCCCGCCAGGACGCCTTTGGCTAAGGCGGGGCGATCCTCCTCCCGGATGATGCCCAGCGCCACGGGAATGGTGAAGACCACCGTGGCGCCCAGCATGGAGCCGATGATCAGACCGCCGAACTGCCCGGCCTCTCTGGTCTGGGCCAGCTCAAAGGCCAGGGGGGCGCCGCCCATGTCGTTTGCCAGAATCGTCCCGGCGAACATGGCGGGGTCTGCCCCCAGAAACCCGTAGACGGGCACCAGCACCGGGCGAAGCAGGGTGGCAAGCACCGGCGCAAGGGAAAGAATTCCCAGCATGGACAGCGCCAGTGCGCCGATGGCCAGAATTCCCTCCTCAAACTGCTTTCCCAGACCCAGCCGGGAGCCGAAAATCCGGTCTAAGGCGCCCATAATCATAAAAATCGCCATGAGCCATAAAATTACAGTATCAACGGACATGGGCAGTCTCTCCTGTTCCGTCTAAAATTCCCACAATGGCGGCGTCAATGGGGACGGCGGCATTCTCAATTCGGGCGGCGCTGCCGGTGGACAGGATCACCGGATCTCCCGTCCCCGCCCCGACCAAATCCGCCGCAATAATCTCCTTGCCCTCTGTCCGTACCCGCAGAAGGATCTGTCCCGTCAAGGCGGGACATTTTTTTGTCGCCCAGACGCAGCCGGTGACCGTACCGATTCTCATCCTTTTCCCTCCAGAATATCCCTTGCCAGGGGCGTCAGCCGCCCCTGTACCGGCAGACCGGCCTCCAGCAGACGGCGAGCCTCCTGCGCGGTGATCAGTTTTTTCTCCTGCCGCCCCAGAGGCCGTACCCCCAATTGCTTCATCTGCCGCTCCGCGCCCACCAGCCGTGCCCAAAGCGCCCGATTGGCAGTCCGGGCGCAGGAGCGGTAGGTCAGACCCTCCTCCCAGACATAGACAGGAAGTCCCTTGAGCAGGGCGTCCAGACAGGCGTCGTCGGGAAAGCGCAGCAGCGCCCCGGCGTCCATGGAGCCGATGACCACGGCGGCATAGGGCGGTTGGTTTACATAACACCAGCCCAGAGGCTGAGGGGGTTCCTCCCCAATCAACAGGGCTGGCGGCAGTTGCTCCCTCTGCCGCCGCTGAACCTCCGCCAGAACCTGTTCCACCAAGTCTTCCCTCATAAAATCATCCCCAGATCTCCTGCCTGAAAGCCGCAGGCGTTGGCCTCGTCATAATCCAGATGGACGCAGGTGCGGAAATCGGGACGAATCCGGACGGGCACCTGCTCAAAAACCACAGGCCGCCGGGTCAGGGTCTGAACCTTGACCAGATCTCCGTCGGACAGCTTCCGCAGGGCTCCGTCCTCCGGGGACATATGAATGTGCCGCTGGGCCACAATGACCCCGGAGGTGAGCGTCCAGACGCCCCGGTGGGAGACCAGTTGAATTCCCGGGGTGTTTTCAATCTGACCGCTGAGCCGCACGGGGGGCTTGAGACCCAGGGTTACGCAGTCTGTCAGGGACAGCTCCACCTGACAGGCCTTTCGTTCCGGCCCCAGCACCGCCACATGGTCCAGCCGGCCCTTTGGAGTGACCAGACTGACCCGCTGGTGGGAGAGAAACTGACCCGGCTGGGAAAGGGGACGTTTTTCCGTCAGCCGCTGGCCGAAGAGAGCCAGAGCGGCCTCTTCGGTGAGATGGACGTGACGGCCGGAGGCCTCCAATTCAATAAACAGCCGCTGCTGCAGCGCCGCGGTGACCTGATCGATGAGCTTGTCCATGACATCCTCCTTACAATTTTCCTGCCTTGCAGCGGATCATCAGAATCCAGCACAGGCTGGACAGGCGGTTCAGCGCCTGTACCATATCCGGCCGGGTGGATTTCCCCTCCCTGTCCGCGAAGGCATTGCAGCAGGCCAGCTCCGCCTGACGGATTCGTGTCCGCAGGAGATTCAGCCGGAGCAGCTCCGGCTTGTCCTCCCGGCTGGGCATGAAATGGGGCTGACCGTAATACTTTTCCGGGTGATGGCTGTGCTCCCGAAGCTGGGCGGCGTTGAGGCCGCAGAGGACGGCCTCCTGCACCGGCTCGTTCAGCACGTCGCAGCGAATGAGAGACCGCACATAGTCCAGCATTTCCTGCAGCGGCTGGCTCAGGCTTTGGGGACACTGAGCCTGACAGATCAGGATTTCCGCCTCCACCAGATCGATCATTCCCCGGAAGGCGATCCGGGGATGGGTTTTGGGAACCAGCACATTTCCATGCAGATGGGTCAGCTCCTCCGGCTTTTCCGTAAATTCTCCTCCGAAGAGGGTGGTGTAGGTGCCCTGACCGGGCTTGACCACGGCGATGCCTTCAGAGCGCAGCCAGTCCTGTGCCGAAGGGGTCAGACGATCCCCCTCCGCCAGAGGAAAGACCCGCTTGCCCTCCCGGTTCCGTACCCCCGCCCGGACGCTTTCCTCCGTGTACAGCATCAGGCGGTGGGACTGCCGGTCTCACGGCCCCGGGGAAGAATTGCGTCCACCTCCGTGTGGGGTCTGGGGATGACGTGGACGGAGATCAGCTCGCCCACCTTTTCCGCTGCGGCGGCTCCGGCGTCCGTTGCGGCCTTTACCGCGCCTACGTCGCCCCGTACCATCACGGTAACCAGACCGCCTCCCACCTGTTCCTTGCCCACAAGCTGGACGTTTGCCGCCTTGACCATTGCGTCGGCGGCTTCAATTGCCCCGACCAGACCTCTGGTTTCTACCATACCCAGTGCGTTTGTGTTCATCATCGTTACCTCCATGATTTAATGTTGCAGCCTGCGCAGAATTTCCTGCGCCAGTGTGTCAATGAGCCCATCGTCTGCCGGAGGGGAAGGGGAGACCTCCCCGGCGTCCCATGCCACCCGGCGAAGGTTGATCAGATCCAGCGGGCCGATGTTGTTGGAGGAGGAGCTTCCTCCAACGGCGCCGCAGCCCAGCGTCAGCGCCGGGAACAGATTGGTGGTCAGACCGATGCCTCCGAGGGAGGCGGGGGTGTTCACCAGAAAACGGGACACGGGAATTTCCAGGGCGAACCGGCGGATCACCGCCTCGTCCCGGGCATGAATGGCGAAGGTGTGACCGGCGCCCTCTCCCAAAAGCACCTCAATGGAGCGGCGGAGAATGCTGTCCTCATCCTTTTCCACAAACAACGCCAAAATGGGACAGAGCTTTTCCCGGGAGTAGGGTCTGGTGGGCCCGGCCTCCGTTTCCCGTGCCAGCAGCACCTTTGTCGCCGGAGGAAGGGTCAGCCCGGCCATTGTGCCGATCTCCACCGGGGTTTTGCCCACAACCCTTGGGTTGATCGACCCGTCCGGCCGCAGCAGGAGGGCGGCAATTTTGGCTGCTTCCTCTTTGGACAGGAGGTAAGCCCCCTGCTTTTGGAATTCCTCCCGTACTTTTTGGGCGCAGCACTCCTCCACGATGACGCTCTGCTCCGAGGCGCAGACCGTGCCGTTGTCAAAGGTCTTGGAGCGGATGATCTTCCCCACCGCCTCCGGGATGTCCGCAGACCGGTGAATATAGGCCGGGCCGTTGCCCGCACCCACGCCGATGGCGGGCTTGCCGCTGGAATAGGCGGCCTTGACCATAGCCCCGCCCCCGGTGGCAAGGATCAGCCGGGTGTGAGGATGACCCATCAATTCCCGCACCGCATCCATGGTTGGCTGGGAAATGCAGCCGATGCAGCCCCGAGGCGCGCCTGCTTCCACAGCGGCCTTTTCCAGAAGGGCGGCGGTCTCCAGGGTGCAGTTCACCGCATGGGGATGGGGGGAGAACACAATGGGACTGCCCGCCTTCAGGGCGATCATCGCCTTGTAGATGACGGTGGAGGTGGGATTGGTGGAGGGCACGATGCCCGCAATCACCCCCACGGGAACTCCCACATCCCAGACCTTCTTTTCCCGATCCTCCCGGAGAATCCCAACGGTTTTCATGTCCTTGACGGCGTTCCAGACCCGTTCGGCGGCAAAACGGTTCTTTGCCTCCTTGTCGGCGGCGTTGCCGAAGCCCGTCTCCTCCACCGCCAGCCTGCCCAAACGGGGGGCATTGGCGCTGCCTGCCTGAGAAATGGCGTGGGCAATGGCGTCCAGCCTGGCCTGATCGAAGCGCCTCAGCGTCTGAAAGGCGGCCTCCGCCTTCTGCATCAGCAGGCGGGTTTCCTGACGGGAGCGTAGGTCTTTATCAAATTCCATAGCTGCCTCCTGTTACAATTGGATTTGCCGCGATTTCCTCCACGGTCTGTGCAAAGGCGTCGCAGGCTGCGTTGCAGGCGGATTGGGTTCCGGTGAGGAGACCGCCTGCAAAATTGGTCTCCGTGGGGGGTGCGAAGAGGGTTTTTAATTCTACGTCCGAGGCCTTCAGGGCGGCGTCCAGCCCCACCGAGGCCTCCACCGGGGGAGCGATCAGATAGGCCAGAGGCTGACCTATGGGGATGTTTGCCAGCCCGGAAAGAAAGCTCCCGGTTCGGGCAACGCTGTGGGCCAGATAGACCACGTCCCCCTTGTCGTTGGCCTTGCGGAAGTGAAGGGTTTTCAGGCTGTCCACCAGGGCGGTAAGGCCGCTGGCCACCTCCGAAGGGTTCCGGCTGCCCAAAATACCGATTACCTCGCCTGCCAGAGCGGTGGAGGCGTTGGAAGCCCCTGCGTAGAGGCTTTTTCCGTAGACCACGGAGACGTTTGCCGCCTTTGTGGCCTCGTCCAGAGCGATATAGGTGGCGTCGTCGCAGTCTGTGGAGATGAAGCCCAGGGAACGGACGTCCTTCGGAAAGCCGTAGGCCTTGCACAGAGCGGGACTGGCGTTGGCAATCGTCCGGAGGGCTAACACCCGCACAGGAATCCCTTCTCCCTTCATGTTGCCATCTCCTTTGCCAGATCAATCCCGGAAGCCTTTCGCTTCAGCATCTGATCCATGAGGGAGGCAATGTGCGCCCCGGCCTCCACCGGAGAAACGCCCTGCCTGTGGATGTTGGAGACCACGGTGCGTTTAGCTTCAGAAATGCCCACGTGGGGCTTGTAGGTCAGGTAAGCGGACATGGATTCGTTGGTCACCAGACCGGGACGCTCTCCCACCAGCATACAGACAAGGTCGCAGCCGGTCAGGTCTCCCAGGTGGTCGGAAGCGCCTACCCGGCAGAATTTGACATACAACCCCTTGCCGACCTCAATGCCGTAGGACTTCAAACCCTGACGGATGGCGGCGGCGCAGTCCGCGGCGTTGGCTGTAATTGCGGCGGAGGACAGGCCGTCCCCGATGACAAGGAGGACGGACTGACCCTTGCAGGTCTCCTGAATGATTTTCTGACTGGCCTCGTCGAACCGCCGGCCCAAATCAGGCCGGGTGAGATACTCGTCCTTGTCCCTGCACTTGGTCTGCAGGGGGATCAGATCGTAAGCCTTGGGAAACTCGTCGGGAACCATGGAAAAGACGCTGTCCTGGGCGGCGGCGTGATCCGCCCGGAACCGGAGAAGGGTGGCGGTTTTGTACCGGGCGCCCGCCCGTCCAACGCCCAGACGGGCGGGGGTTTTCGCCTTCAAGGCCTGAAACGCCGGGGCGTTGTGGGGATGGTCTACCAAATACTGGGCACGCAGATCCACGGCGGAAATGTCGGGAAGGACTTCCTCCTTCACGACCTCCGTGGGCTTGTAGGCCCCCGCCTTCACAGGGGGTTCGGGCTGATGCCCCATTTCCTGCAGAAGCTGGGCAACCAGCGCTTTCAGTTCCTGTTGATTCATGGCGTACCTCCTTAGAGAAAGACGGAGCCGTCACCGGCTCTGGGGGTGAGCTTGCCGTTTTCCACAAAGCCCATCTTTTCCAGCCACCGCTGGAAGGGCGCTATGGCAGTGAGACCGAACAGCTCCCGCAGGGCGGCAGTCTCCCGGAAGCCGGTGGTCTGATAGTTCAGCATCACATCATCTCCGTGGGGAATGCCCATAAAATAGTTGCAGCCTGCGGCGGTGAGCAGGGTTGCCAGATTTTCGATGTCGTTCTGGTCTGCCTTCATGTGGTTGGTGTAGCAGGCGTCGCAGCCCATGGGGATGCCGCTGAGCTTGCCCATGAAATGATCCTCCAGACCGGCACGAATGACCTGCCGGGCGTCATAGAGATATTCCGGGCCGATGAAGCCCACCACGGTGTTGACCAAAAAGGGGTGATAGTGCCGGGCGAAGCCGTAGCACCGGGCTTCCATGGTCACCTGATCCGTGTCAAAATGGGCTTCGGAGGACAGCTCCGACCCTTGACCGGTTTCAAAATAGAGGACATTCGGCCCTTCGGCAGTCCCCTGGGTCAGCGCCAGATGACGGGCTTCGGCAATCAGCTTGCCGTCGAAGCCGAAGGCGGTGTTGCCCTTTTCCGACCCGGCAATGGACTGGAAAATCAGATCGGCGGGAGCGCCGGCTTCTATGGCTCGCATCTGGGTGGTCACATGGGCAAGAACGCAGATTTGGGTGGGAATTTCGTAGCTGCGTCTGATCTCGTCAAAGCGGGTAAGAATCTGCTTCGTCCGCTCTGCCGTGTCCCCGGCGGGGTTCAGACCGATGACCGCGTCCCCCGCGCCGAAGGTCAGCCCCTCCAGAACGGAGGCCACAATGCCGTCTATCTCGTCCGTGGGGTGATTGGGCTGCAGCCGGCAGGAAAGGGTGCCGGGCAGACCGATGGTGGTGTTGCAATGGGCGGTGACGGGCATTTTTTGGCGGCGGTGATCAGATCCAGATTGGACATCAGCTTGCAGACCCCGGCGATCATCTCCGAGGTCAGACCTCTGCGAATGCGGCGGATCTCCCGGTTGGTGGTGGTTTCCGACAGCAGCCATTCCCGCAGCTCCGCCACCGTCCAGCGACGGATTTCTTCGTAAATTCTCTCGTTGACATCATCCTGAATGATCCGGGTCACCTCGTCCTGCTCGTAGGGAACCGCGGGATGCTCCCGCAGGTCCTCCAGCAGCAGATTGGACAGGACGACCTTGGCGGCAACCCGCTCCTGAGCGTTTTCCGCAGCGAGACCCGCCAGCTTGTCCCCGGATTTTTCCTCATTTGCCTTGGCAAGGACGTCCTTCACGTCCCGAAAGGCGTAGGTTTTCCCGGATAGCAGTGTTTTCAGCTTCATCCGAACAGCTCCTTCTTATAATACTAATGTTTTGATCACCACCGGAAGGGCCTGCCCCTGGGCTACGGGAGCGCCGATGTCCAGATAAGCGCCCTCAGGCAGACTTAGACCGTCCAGACAGAGCAGGGGCGTTCCGGGAAGCAGCGTACCGATGGCCTGTCCCAGAGCCTTTCCCATGTCCTCCCGCACGGCAATAATCAGAGGCTGATCCTCCGCCTCTTTTGCGGCGGCAATGCCGTCGGCAAGTTTACATAATTCGGAAAATTTCGGATTACGTTGACCGGAAAGGCTGAGAACCACGGGAACGTCCCGGTCGTAAAGGGCGGTGAGGCTGCGGATTTTCTCCGCCAGAGCGGGGGAATCCAGCGCCTCGTCCCGGGGACTGAGGGCGGCGACCGGGAGATTTTTCAGAGGGAAGGTGATATCCCGATAGAAAATGGTGCTGCCGGACAGGTCGGTGCTGTGACTGCCCGCGCCGATGACCGTGGCACGAATGGTTTCCGCGGCGGGAAGCCAGCGGTGGGAGCAAAGAGAAGACCGGCGAAGGGCCTTCCCCAATAAGACGCCGATGTCCCCGTAGGCGAAGGGATTCTCCGGGGTCTGGGCAATCAGGTCTGCCACCCCGCCGGAGAAGGTGAAATACGGTTCGCCCTCCAGAGCAAGGGTCTTGTCCGTGATAAACCCGGCGGGAATGCGCTGAGGCTCTGTGACCGCCAGCTCCAGAACGGAAACCAGCAGGTCAATCACCGGCTGCAGCTCCTGTTCTGTCACAGCCTGCCCTACCTTCAGCTCGGTGTGATTTTCCAGCACCGGAGAAAGATAGGTGATTTTTCCCTGAGACAGCTTGATCAGCCGTCCGCCTACATTTAAACAGCCGGTGTCTGCCAGTCTGCCCTGATGAAACAGCGCCATGTTGGTGGTGCCGCCCCCGATGTCCAGATTCAGAACGGAGCAGTGATGCACCTCCGAATAGTTCTGAGCGCCGGAGCCTTTGCCCGCCAGAACGCTTTCCAGAGCCGGGCCTGCCGTGGCCACCACAAAATCCCCCGCATACCCGGCCAGACTGGAAAGCACCTGCCCGGCGTTTTCCTTTCGGGCGGTTTCCCCGGTGATAATCACGGCGCCGGTCTGAATCTCCTCCTTTTGAAACCCGGAGGCGGCATATTCCCGATCCACGATCTCCCGGATTCCGGTTCCGTCAATGACCCGGTTGGACAGCAGAGGGGTAAAATAGATCTTACTGCGATACAGCACCTCTTTTTCCGTAATGGCAAATTGGGGAACGGAAAACGCCCCGGCTTCGTTTTGCACCGTCAGTCGGGAAAAGACAAGCTGCGTGGTTGTGGTGCCGATGTCAATTCCCACGGACAGCAGGCTCTGCCCCTTCATAGGGCAGAACGCAGCAAAGCCGCGTAAGCCTCCCGGGTGACAGGCCGGGGATTGGACTGGGTGCAGGGATCCTGCTCCGCCGCCTGCGCCAGCTCGTCCATGGCGTCCAGTACGGCGGCTTCTGCCAGACCCGCCTCCTGCAGGGTGGCGGGGAGCTTCAGGGCGGAGCGCAGCCGTCCCAGAGAGAGGAGGAGACCCCGAAGTCCGGACAGGCCGCAGTAGGCCGCCAGCCGCTCATAGGGCTGGGGGTGGGTCTGGGCGTTGAACCGAAGGACATGGGGGAGCAAAATTCCGTTCAGCCGCCCGTGGGGGGTATGGAATTTCCCGCCTAAGGCGTGAGACAGGGCGTGACAGGCGCCCAGCCCAGCGTTTTCGAAGGCGATTCCTCCCATGGAGGCCGCCTCGTGCATGGCCTCCCGCACCTGAATTTTTCCTTCAAAAGACTTGGGCAGAGCTTCCAGAAGGGTTTTGTAGGCGCACATGGCGAAGGCGTCCGAAAAGGTAGAGGCGTTTTTCGCCGCTACAGCCTCCAAACAGTGGGCGGCAACGTCCATTCCCGCGTCGGCAATGAGCTTCGAGGGCAGATTTTCCAGCAGGGAAGGGTCCAGAATGGCGAAGTCCGGCCGAAGGTTTTCCTCCACCAGAGGATGCTTGACCCCCTGATGGGTGACGATGGCAAAGGAGGTTACCTCCGAGCCGGTGCCGGAGGTGGTGGGAATGGCGACCAGCCTTGCCTTGGACTGTCCCAGAGACAGCATTCCCTTGGCGCAGTCGATGGCGCTGCCTCCTCCCAGAGCCACGATGGTGTCCGGCGGCCAGTCCCGCATCAATCGAATTCCCTCCGCAATCAATTCCACAGAGGGGTCAGGCTGTACCCTGTCAAAAATACGGGTATTTTTGCAGCGGGCGGCAAGACGGCCGGCGGTTCCGTTTTTGACAAAAAATTCGTCGGTGACAAGGAGGGTGGCTTCTCCGCACAGCCGGGGAAGCTGGTCCAGAGCGTCAGCGCCCAGATACAGGGTAGTTCCCAGAGAGAAGGTTTGCATATCATCGCCTCTTTTCGGGTGTAGTATTTCCCAAGACCGTGAAAAAATGTGAACAGAATGAAAAAACTTTGGCAAGCCGGTTGACACTTGAAGGAAAATATGAAAAAATAAAGAAAAACCATAAGGAGCAAAGAAAATGAGCGATATGAAAAAGGTCACCTGCCCTCACTGCGGGAAGGAGCTGGACATCCCGGCGGAGCTGGAGGAATTTTCCTGTCTGTATTGCGGCGGACGGACGGCGCTGAAGGTGGAGGTAAAAGCACCTCAGGAGTTTGATGCCGCCAGAGAAAAGCTCCGTGGGAAGCTGGCGGCTCCTGTGGTGAACTATCCGGATTCCCTGAAAAACCTGACAAAAAAGCTGTTTTTTGATGCCTTTGAGACCTATGAGAAGGAAAATGAGGCAGTTTTTGCGGAGCTGGACGCCTGCGCCGTGCTTCATCCTGACGGTGTGGCGGCAGGGGCGAAGCTTCTGGCGGGGGATATGCTGAAGGAAGTGATTGCCGGTCTGGAGCAGGAGAAAAAGTGGAAGTCCAGAAACGGCAGAGACAGCCTGATGTTCTCCAGTAAGGTGACCATGGCGGTCTTTCTCACCCCTGCGGTGCGGCGGCAGAAGCTGGTCTGCGCCGAGGACTTCCGGCGGGAGCTGAACGAGCAGTGGCTGGCCCGATATCCCAAGCAGGAGTGGATTCCCGGGGACTATGACGTGATGGTGGAGGGCTTCCGCCGGAAAAAGTGGTGCTTTATCACCACCGCCACCTGCGCCCATGAGGGAAAGCCGGACGACTGTGCCGAGCTGACCGCCTTCCGCGGCTTCCGGGACGGCTGGCTGCGGGAGCATGACGGAGAGGAACTGATTCAGGAGTATTATGACATCGCTCCCGGGATCGTGACCTGCATCGACTACTGCGACAGCCCGGCGCAGCGCTATGGGGAGATCCGCCGGCGCTGGCTGACGCCCTGCTATGAGGCGCTGCGGGAGGAGCGGTTTGCAGACTGCCGGAGGATTTATGTGGATATGGTTCGCACGCTGGAGCAGCGGTATTTGAATTAGTCTTAAGGACAATCCAAGCGGCTCCCTCTGATGAGGCGAATAAACCTTTGCGGACGTGGCTTGTTTTGAAGCCGCGTCCTGTTTCTTTTATTTTCAGAAAATTTCTCTTTACAGAATGGGGGAATTCGGCTATACTGTAGAAGGAAAATTTTGTACTGGAGTAATCGATATGATTGAGTTTGAAGAATATAAGGTCAAATTAAACGACTTGAAGCCCAAGCTGGAGGAGCTTCGGGCGGCGTTTTTGCCTCAGAGCCTGCTGGACGAGCTGGAGCGTCTTCACGCCATGGCGGAGGCCCCCGGCTTTTGGGATGATCCTGCCCGGTCTCAGAAGGCCGTCATGCGTACCAAAACGCTGGAAACCAAGCGGGATAAGTTTCTGGGCATGACCGCCGCCTGGGATGACCTGATGACCATTTGCGAGATGGCTCTGGAGGAAAATGACGATTCCATGCTCTCCGAGCTGACGGAGGGCTACGCCAAGCTGGAGGCCTCCATGGAGGAAGCCCGGCTGGAAACCCTGCTCACCGGGGACTATGACAGGAATAACGCATTGGTTTCCTTCCATGCCGGCGCCGGCGGCACCGAGGCGCAGGACTGGTGCTATATGCTCTATCGGATGTACACCCGTTGGGCGGAGGCCCATGGCTTCACCTATAAAATTCTGGACTATCTGGACGGAGACGAAGCGGGGCTGAAGTCTGCGGATATCATGATCGAGGGCGAAAATGCCTATGGCTTCCTGAAGAGCGAGGCGGGGGTTCACCGTCTGGTTCGGGTCTCTCCCTTTGATGCCGCAGGCCGCCGCCATACCTCCTTCTCTGCGGTGGAGGTGATTCCCGAAATCACCGACGATGTGGAAGTGGAGATCCGCCCGGAGGAAATTGAAATGCAGGTGTTCCGCTCCTCCGGCGCAGGCGGCCAGCATATCAATAAAACCTCCTCCGCCGTCCGACTGATCCACAAGCCCACCGGGATTGTGGTCTCCTGCCAGACCCAGCGTGACCAGTTCCAGAACCGGGAAACCTGTATGCGTATGCTGAAGTCCAAGCTGCTGGAAATCAAGGAGCGGGAGCATCTGGAGAAGATTTCCGACATCAAGGGCGTGCAGCAGAAGATCGAGTGGGGCAGCCAGATCCGCTCCTATGTCTTCATGCCCTATACCCTGGCCAAGGACACCCGTACCGGCTATGAATGCACCAATATCAATGCGGTGATGGACGGCGATATCGACGGCTTTATCAACGCCTACCTGACCTGTGCCGCCACGGGAAACTGGGCGACAAAATAATCACTAAATTTGAAAAAAGTGCTTGAAAAAGTCCGGTAATTGTGGTACTATCTTTATTACTGTGTAAAGAATCGCTCTTTGGAGCGTGATCCCGGCGCACCGCACGCCGTAAGAGCGGTTATGCGGCATTAGACCCGCAGAATCAATGGAGGAAAAATGAAGAGACTGATTGCATTTCTTGTAATTGCCTGCATGACGGTTTGCCTGTTTGTGGGCGCTGTCGCGGCTACCGACGAGACCGAAGCTGTCACCGAGACCGAAGCTGTCACCGAGACCGAAGCTGTTACCGAGACGGCAGCGGAGTCCGTTGCCGCTGAGGCGGAAGAGACCGTGGAAGAAGAGGAAGAATCCAACGGCCCCGGCGCACTGCAGATCATCCTGCTGGTGATGCAGATCCTGTCCTGCCTTGCTCTGACCGTGATCATCATGTTCCAGTCCAGTAAGGAAGGCGGCATGGGTGCCCTGTCCGGCAACTCCGGCAACTTCATGAACGGCAAGGGCGTCGCCACTCTGGACGCCAAGCTGGCCAGCATCACCAAGTGGATTGCGGCAGCCTTTGTTCTGCTGACTCTGCTGGTTTCCATGCTCTACACCGTCGGCTGATTTCGCAAAGCAAACTGCTCTGCTCAA
>JAEDOJ010000200.1 GCA_016302015.1 Oscillospiraceae bacterium
GTGGTTTTCCGCCAGGAGGTGTCGACCGTGCCCCCGTCCAGTTGGCGGGCGCCGGCCAGGAAGGCCATCGTCTGCGTTCCAAAATGCTGGGCATCTTCCATGGTTTTAAAGCAGGTGATGGCGCTGAGATTCATAGACTCGCCGTTGGGATTCAGGGAAATGGACTTCAAGAGTTCCGCAGCGGAAAAGCCCTCCACGGTATTCAGGTCGACCACAAGCCTGTGGTAGCCCGGTGCGTTGGAAAGTTTCACAGTGGTGGAAACATCCCCGGTATCCAGCCCCAGCACCAGGTCGATGCTCTTTTTCTCCCATTCAAGCGTTTTGTTGTTAATATCCTCCATGATGAACCGCTGACCGGTGGTGTCGTTCCAATACCAGGTCTGAACCTGCTTTCCGTTTGTTAGAGCGCCACCCGCCACGTCCAGACACAGGGTTTCCGCAGTAGTGGAGTCCGTGGCGGCGAGGACAAAGGACCAAGAGCCGTCGCTGTGCTCCACCGGCATCCACAGGGAGGCGTTAGCGCTGCTCTGCGCAGTCGTTCCGCTGGCACGGGTATTGCCGTTGGTTACATAGTAGGGGGACTCCCTGATCGCATTGTCGGACCAATAGCACACCCGAATACGGTAGTACTGCGTGCTGGGATGGTATGTATCGTTCACCGGCTCCAGCTTGAAAAAGGTGTCCCAATTCTTTACGTTGCTCCCATCGTAGAATTCCAGCGGTTGTCCTTCAGACACAGAGTCGGTGCCGGGAATATCAAAGGCATACTTCGGATCGTTCACAGCGTGGAGGCGGAAGTACTTGCCCTCCAGACCCGACGCGTCCACATGGTAGACCAGCGACAGATAGCCGGTATCTTTGGTGTTGTGGGTCTGCTGCACCGCAAGCTGAGTCTGGCTGCCCGAGAACTGCTGCGCGGTACTTATCACGGTGTTGCCGGTGCTCTCATCCACCGGGACGAGCAGCCATCTCTGGGCATCACCGCCATGAGCTCCCCAAACCCGGATATTAGTCCCGTTTGCGAAAGACGTATCCTTAATATCCAGCACAACACCGGTGCTCGCCGCATTGCGGATGGTGTAGGAGCCGTTGCTATTGGGCTCAATGTACCAATTCAATGATCTTGTGTTGGTAACATTGTAGACTCCAACATTTGCCCCTTCTGCCGGAGAATTCGAATCGGTATCCAGTACCAGAGAGGTATCCGCCGCATTGGCAATGATATAGGTGCCGTCAGTCTGCAGCCGGAGCTTCCACTTACTGTTGGCTCCGGAGCCGGCGCTGGTCTGCCAGAGGTGGACATTGTCCCCGCTGGGAATCCCTGAGACAGTCACCGTGTTCAGGCCGAACTCAGGGCGGGCATAGCTCAAAATCAGATAGGTGTCCGAGCCATTGAGAACGCTGGCGTTGCCATAGTAGTAGTCCGGCGCCGCCGGGTATTGTCTGGCGTACAGCGTCTCCGTACCTGAGTAGCTGGAATACTCGAAGAGCATACCGTCGTTGGGGTAGTTGTGGACGGTGATGGGCAGAGAGACGGACTTGCCGGTATCCAGCGTGCCGATGTGCCCTGTCGTAATGTCACCCTTGGCCGCGTCTGCATGGAACAGCGTCACAGAGGGCAGTAAGCCGATGACCATGACCACTGCCAGCAGAAACGTCACAATTCGCTTTGTCTTCATAAGCTTCATTCCTTTCCTTTTTGGGTTCAATTTATGTAA
This sequence comes from Oscillospiraceae bacterium, assembly GCA_016302015.1. Next base: position 1,719 of record JAEDOJ010000200.1, read on the forward strand.
TTTATTTTTTATCCCATTTCCGAACCATCGGTGTAAATACCCACAAGCTCTGCCGCGCCTTCAAAGAAGTGCCCGGCGGTGAGGGTCTTGCTCTCCCCGGCGGTCAGGCCGTCCACCGTCACCCGGTAGGCAATGCCGCCCAGGTAGGTATTTTCTCCGTAGGTCAGCTTATAGTATATTGTCAGCAGACTGTAGTCTGTTTCGCTCTCGTTCGTCACGGTAAGGCTGCCCTCGCCGCTGGTCACCGTAATTCCCGGCACCCACCGGGCATCCGCTTCCCGGAATATGCTGGTATCCTTTTGGTACTCGAAGCTCGCTCCCGCCTCTGCGGTCATCCCGTTGGCCTCCAGCACCCATGCCGCCTTTCCTGCCGGCAGCTCGGAGATATTGAACACCGCAGCCGCCCCGTCCACCGTATACTCCAGCGTGCAGTACTGACAGGTCTGGTCGGAAACATTCACCACCAGAAGGGCGGCGGCATTGGTTACCTCTTCATCGGAGCCGTTTTCCGGACACAGACCGCTGTAGAGTCCCGTATCGGCCACAACCAGCTTCCCCCCGGCAATCTGCGGGGAGGAAGGCCGGACAGGCTCCGTCTCCACCACAATCGAAGGCTCGGTTACAATCGTCTCCGTCTTCGGGGCTTCCGTCATCGACTCCGGCTCCTTCGCCGTGGCGCAGGCGGTTGTCAGCAGCAGACCGGTCAGCAGCAGCGCCGCAACTTCTTTCCTCCTCATTCCGCCACCTCATTTACAATTCCCAATTGCCGGAACTGCCCCAGAAGCTCCTCCACATCCGCCGTCAGTTCCTCTGACGGGACGTCATAGAGCGCCTGCATTTGCTCCAGAAGCTCTCCCCGGCTCATGCCCTGCTGCAGCAGACGAAATATGTCCGCACCGGTCTCATTCAGAGCAATCAGGCCGCTGAAAATCTGCGCCGCCTTCCCCGAAGGAACCGCCACATATTCTCCCTGCACCTGCCTCAGAATAAACCCTTCCACCATGCGCAATATCATCTCATCCCTCCTCAGGGTACACAATTCTATTATACAATCAAGACAATTATACTCTACCCCTTATTCCAGAGTCAAGGACTTTTTTCAATATTTTCTTTTATGCTCAAAATTCCCCTTTCGCACAGAAAAAAACGGTTTTATAGAAAAAAACTCCCGAAAAAATCGGGAGTTTTTCCAATTATTGTAACTGTGGAAGCCGGTTGGCAACAAAATCCGCAAATTCTTCAAAGCTTCCGTGGGGATATCGGGAAATATCCCCATGATTCCGGTTAATCAGGCAGTCCGTAATCAGGTAGACCTGCATCCCCAGCGTTTGCGCCACCATGTCCTCTCCAACGTCATTG
>JAEDOJ010000201.1 GCA_016302015.1 Oscillospiraceae bacterium
CCCGAAAGGCTTTGTTTATCTGGGATTCCTGGATGCAGCGAAGGGTAAAGCAGCCGCCCTCCGAGGGAATCCGGTTGGCAGTGCTGAAGCCCACCATGACCTCACCGCTGCCGTGGCCGATGTAGCTTCCCAGTCTCGCCAGACCCACACTGCACCGGCGGATAATCCGGCCCAGCTGGCGAGAAGTCACCGGCAGATCTGTCCCCACAATCATGATGCAGCTGCCCTGATCCGGTGAGTCCTTCCGGATGCGGCAGTCGATTTCCGCGCCCACGTTCTCTCCTGTAATGGTCAGATCCTTCAAAGAACCGTGGTTGGTCAGCACCAGAACGCCCAAGGTAAAGCGCTCTCCCTCGATCTCCACAATCCGGGAAGAAGAGCCGATGCCGCCCTTCAGGTCGTGACAGATCATGCCCTTGCCCGCGCCCACATCGCCCTGGGCAAAATTCGCTGAAGCACTGTCGATGGCGGCAAACACCTCTTTCTCGCCCACCGCCCGGTGCCGGATGTCATTGAGGGAGCCGTCGTTGCACTCGCAGACCACCGGGTTCACCGACTGGATGGCGTAGCCCCGAGCCTCCGCCTGGCGGCACATGTATTCCACCATGGCGTCATGGACCAGGCCCACGTTCAGAGTGTTGGTCAGGGCAATGGGGGTCTCCAGGGTCCCCAGCTCCCCGATCTGCATCAGACCCGCTGTTTTGCCAAAGCCGTTGAGCACATGGCAGGCCGCCACCATCTTCCGTTGAAAGAGATCATCCTCACAGGGCAGGACCACCGTCACCCCGGTTTTGTGCCGAGGGGTGTCCACTGTACAATGTCCTACCCGAACGCCGGGTACATCCGTAATGGCGTTCCGGGGTCCCGGCTCCATCTGTCCGATTTTGAAATGCATAACCATACCTCCTGGTTTCAGGATATCTTCCGTCAATTGACTGCTTCTATTATGCCAGCTTTCGACAGAAAAAGCAAGAAATTAGAGATCGATGTTTTCTTTTTTATTGGAATAATCACCAAAAGAGGAAATGTAAGATTGTAAAATATGCAGAAGTTTCAATTTCTTCAAAAAAAGCAATTGAACTTTTGTCTAAACTGCGCTATAGTGGTGACATGGAAATGTTGGAATCGTTTCCAAAGAATATCTGTCCGGTACAGCCGGAACAAAAACAGGAGGAAAAACAATGAAAAAGCTGATCGCATTGCTGCTGGCTATGGTCATGGTCATTGGTCTTGTTGCCTGCGGAAGCAGCACCGCAAAAGAGACCGAGGCTCCCGCCGCTGCGCCCGCTGAGACAGCCGCCCCCGCCGGTACTGAGGCTCCCGCCGAAGCTGACGCTGCTGGCTCTGTCTACTACCTGAACTTCAAGCCCGAGCAGAACGATGCCTGGCAGGCTCTGGCCGCTGCCTACACCGCAGAGACCGGCGTTCCCGTCACCGTGCTGACCGCCGCTTCCGGCACCTACGAGGAGACTCTGATGGCCGAAATGGCGAAGTCCGAGGCTCCCACCCTGTTCCAGGTCAATGGCCCCGTGGGTCTGGCCAACTGGAAGGACTACTGCTACGACCTGTCCGGCTCCGACGTTTACAGCCACCTGACCAGCGATGGTTTTGCCCTGATCGAGGACGGCGCTGTCTACGGCATCGCTTATGTTATTGAGTCCTACGGCATCATCACCAACAAGACCCTGCTGGCCCAGGCTGGCTACACCGTCGAGGATATCGCCTCCTTCGAAGACCTGAAGAAGGTCGCCGAGGACATCACTGCCCGCAGCGCAGAGCTTGGCTTCTCCGCTTTCAGCTCCGCCGGTATGGACGGCTCCTCTGACTGGAGATTCAAGACCCATCTGGCCAACCTGCCCATCTACTTCGAGTATCAGGCCGACGGCATCGGCACCACCACCGAGATTAAGGGCACCTATCTGGACAACTACCGCGCAATCTGGGATCTGTACATCAACAACTCCACCTGCGCTCCCGCTGAACTGTCCGCCAAGACCGGCGATGACAGCCGTAACGAATTCCTGAACGGCGAGGCCGTCTTCTATCAGAACGGCTCCTGGGAGTACGGCTCCCTGTCCGCTGTCTACGCCGACGACGAGCTGGCTATGATCCCCATCTACATCGGCGCGGGCGATGAGGCCAAGCAGGGCCTGTGCACCGGCACCGAGAACTACTGGTGTGTCAACAAGGACGCCTCTGAGGAAGACATTCAGGCCACTCTGGACTTTGTGAACTGGTGTGTCACCTCCGAGACTGGCACCAATGCCATGGCCAATGACATGGGCTTCGTCATTCCCTTCGACACCGCTGTGGAATCTCCCAACCTGTTCGTCAAGCAGGATGCCGCTTACACCGCTGCCGGCAAGACTCCTGTGTCCTGGAACTTCCCCACCATGCCTTCCGAGGAGTGGAAGAATGTTCTGGGTTCCGCGCTGACCGCTTACGCTGCTGACCCGACCGATGCCAACTGGGCCGCTGTCTTCTCCGCTTTCGTAGACAACTGGGCCGCTGAGTACGCTCTGCTTGGCTAATCCATGAAACCAATGAGGGTGGGGAAACCCACCCTCATTTTCACAGGATCCCATAAATAGCTTATGTCATCTTTGATGCCATAAGGCAGACGGCAAAGTTTCTTTCACCGTTTGCCTTATGCCATTAAACCCCAGCCATAAATAAAAAAGGAGGAGTTCATTTTGGTCAAAGCTACAAAAAAGTGGTGGCCGGTTTTCGTACTGCCAACCCTGCTGGCCTTTATCATTGGATTCGTCATTCCCTTTGCAGAAGGCCTGTACCTGTCGTTTTGCAAGTTTACCACCATCAACAAAGCCACATGGGTGGGCATCAGCAATTATGTGAAGGTCTTCCAGGATGCCCAATTCTGGAATTCTCTGGGCTTTACCTGCAGCTTCACCGTGGTTTCTACTGTGCTCATCAATGTCCTTGCTTTTGCCGTGGCGCTTGCCCTGACCAAGGGGATCAAAGGTACCAATGTGTTCCGTACCGTCTATTTCATGCCCAACCTGATTGGCGGCATCGTCCTGGGCTACATCTGGAACATCCTGA
>JAEDOJ010000020.1 GCA_016302015.1 Oscillospiraceae bacterium
TGATCAACTGGCTGCAGACCGTGCAGGAAATGCTGTGGGTGCCGTCGCCGTTGTCCACAGGAGTTCCCTCGGTATGTCCGGTGGCGGGAACGGCAGTTCCTTCAGAAATGATCTGGCCGCAAACGGTGCAGCTTACCGTGCCGGTAAAGCCATCTTCCGTACAGGTCGGATTCGCAGCGCCTTCCACAGCACCGGGCGTATGATCCAGCTTGGGGATTGTCTGGCCGGCAGTAACCGTCACGCCGCAAAGGGTACAGACCGTATCACCGGTGTAGCCTTCCGCAGCGCAGGTTGCCTCCGCAGCGTTCACAACGGTGGTATCGGCATGGCTGCAGGGTGCATAGAAGAAGTACAGATCCGTTCCTGCGGTAGCATTGACGCCGAAGGCGGTGCCGTTGAAGGTCAGGTAACGGTAGATGCCGTCAGCTTCCTGGTTGTTGGCCAGGGTGAAGGTATTCTCAGCGGTGCCCGCAGCGAAGACCATGGTTCCGTTCTGATTCGAGGTGGTAACACGGATCTTGGAGCTGTTCAGATGCAGGCAGGCGGTGGAAGTTGCATAGAACGCAAGACCTTCATAGGAATTGTAAACAGCATCCTTCGCAGTGAAGATGACGTTCTCAGCGGGATTGACCAGCTTCAGGCCGTCGGCGGTTTCCACAACGACTACGCTTGCGCCGGCAGAAGCGGAAGCGTTAGCGTCCGCAGTGGTCAGGGCGAAGTAGTTGCCATCGGCGTCTTTTGCCACAATGACATATTGGTTGCCCGCAACGGGAGCGGTGGTGGAAAGATCATAGGTAACGGAAGTAACAGCGGTGCCGCAGTTATCGCAGGCGCCGTCCAGATTGTTGTCCACATGGCCGGTGGCCGGGAGGACGGTATCTGCCAGAGCGATCTCGTTCAGAGCATCGGCATCAGAGAAGTACTTATCGCAGAAGGTGCAATGCCAGTAGGCAATGTTGCCGTCCTCGGTGCAGGTAGCCGCCTTGGCTTCCACAGCGTCCATATCGGCATGGAAGCAGTCGGGAGGCAGTTCAGGGTCGACATCCCCGCCGCCACTGGTGCCGGAAGCAGAGGTGTAAACCAGGATGGAGCCGGAAGCGTAGGCGCTGAAAATGGGAGTGCTGCCGTTTGCGTTGTAGTTCATGTACTTGCGGCTATTGGTTCCCTGTGCCACAGCGGCGAAGCTGCCGTCTGCATTGGCGGTAAAGGCCCAGGTTGCGTTCCCGTCCACGCTGGCCTGAGATCTCAGGTAGTTCTTGGAAGAGGAGGCCGCATAGAGGTAGAGACCGTCGGCGGTCTTGAGAGCAAAGCCGCCTTCCGCAGCCGTGAGGGTCAGGTAGGCAACCGCCTCCGGATCAGCGGTGATGGTGCCGTCCTCGTTGAGGGTGATTGCCACAGCGGCACGGTTGTTGTTGTTCTGGGTGACGCTGATGGCATGGGTCTTAGCGGTGTTGACAACGATAACCACGTCATCCGCCTTCATGGTGGCGGGATCCGTCACCAGCGTAAACGTCATGTTGGCAGGCTGTGCAAAGCCGCAAACGGAGCAGACGCCGTCTTCGCCATACTGATGTCCCTGTGCGGTGAGCACCGTGGTCTCAGCGGCGCCACAGACCGTGCAGGTAACCACGCTGGAGCCGTCCTCGGTGCAGGTAGCAGCGGTGACCACCGGCTCGCCAAAGGTGTGAGGCAGCTTTTCAATGGCATCCTCCCAGCTATAGCCGCAGGCGGTGCAGGTCAGTTTGGCAGTGCCCGCTGCGGAGCAGGTAGCGGGAGTGATGACCTCGGTGGTGTACTCCTCATGGGTGCAGGAGCCTTCCGCCGCAACGGCGTACAGCTCAAATGCATGGACATAATTGCCCAGATTGTTGGTGTTGACCTTCAGAGCACGGACGTTGGTGCCGTTGACCGCCAGCATCATGGTGGGGGACGCCTCTGTGGAGTAGAACTCAAACAGGCCGGACTCATTCTTGGTCACTGCCCAGTTGCAGTTGTCGTCCGCAGTGTCCACCGCTGCGATGCCGTTGGTGCCCGCAGTCCACTTCAGATACTTACCTTCGCTGGTCTGAATGGTGCAGAAGCCGGTTTCGGCATTCATGGTGATGGTTTTTACCAATTCGGTGCTTTCGGTAGCAAGGACATCGCCGGTGATTGTATAGCCGGTGGTGACAGCAGGCAGAGAGCTGCTGGTGACCGTGCTGCCGAAGGAGGTCTTATTGCCGCTGGTTTTGTCTGTGTAGATCATCACATACTCGCCATCGACAATGGTGTCGCCGCTGTAAACGCTGTAGGACGCAGCGCTGGCAGTGGTTGCAAGTCCCGCAAGCATGGTCACAACCATAGCAACTGCGAGAAGCATGCTAAGAACTCTTTTCTTCATGTGCTTTCTCCTTTTCAATAATTCTATTTGGGGCACTATGCTTGGGGAGGGATTGGGCATTTTGCGCAAGTCTGCGCTTTTAACCTATGAAAGTATAACATGAACTGATGCAACAATCAAGGACTTCTCTTTTATTTCTTTCCCTCACGAAGTAATCCAGTTGTTTTTGGCAAATTCATCCACCTTTTTGGATAATTTTTTCCTGTGTTTCGGCCAGTACAGAGGACATTTTCCAGCCCCGAAAATGTTTCTGTAAAATGAGGGAAATCTCTTGTTTTTTCCTCCCGTAATTAGTATAATTAAGTTATTAAGTTATGAATTTTTAAGGAGAACGCTATGAAAGTTCTTGCCATTGATTACGGCGACGCACGAACCGGGATCGCTATTTCCGATTCCATGGGCATGATTGTAGGCCAGACCACCGTCATTCACAGCAGAAATCCCCAAAAAACCGCAGAAGAAATCGCCAGACTGGTCAACCAGTCCGGCGCTGAATGTCTTGTGATGGGGTTCCCCAGAAATATGGATGGCAGCGAAGGGCCCCGTGCGGAATTATATAAGGAGTTCGCCGCGCTTCTGGAGCAGACCTGCGGCATGAAGGTCAATCTCTGGGACGAACGCCGCACCACGGTGGAGGCGCACAACATTCTTTCCAACTGCAACTACCACGGCAAAAAACGGAAAAACACCGTGGACGCCGTGGCAGCCTCTCTGATTTTGGAGGGTTATCTGGCCTTCCTCTCCCGGTAAAACAGTTCTTTCAGTCCTACTAAAATCAAAAAACCGCCGAACAGCTTGTGCAGCAGTTCCGTATCCATTGCCGTTGCCAGGAATGCCGCTCCCGCGGCGCAGAGACTCCCGGCAATTGCCGCAGGAATCACGGTGCGCCAGTTGATCAGGCGGTTTTTTATGTGAAAAATCAGCGCGGCGGCGGCGGTAGGAAGGAAATACAGCAGGTTGATCCCCTGCGCGGTTCGCTGGGCAACGCCCATAACTGCGGTCATCCAGACCACCAGGAGGGTTCCTCCCCCAACTCCCAGCCCGGAGAATACGCCACAGACGATGCCGGCAAGACCGGCTGCGACCCAGCTCATAGGAGCAATTGGCGCAGGCCGCCCCAGAGGATGAACAGCCCCAAAACCCGGTGAAGCCACTTGGTCGGCAGCTTTTTCAGGATCAGCCCGGCGATAGCTCCCCCCATTGCGCCACCGATGAGATAAGGAACCGCATCCAGCGCAAAGGAATCCCCCTGCAGCAAATATACCCCTGCGGAAACCATGCACATGGGCAGGATAACGCAGACGCTGGAGGCAAAGATCTCATGCTGGCTCAGGTCTGTTGTATGCTCCAGAAGGGGCAGTAATGCCATTCCTCCCCCTGCACCAAACAGGCCGTTGACGAGGCCCGCCGCGCCTCCGGAAATTGCCGCACCGTATTTTTTGAGTGCCTCTTTCAAAGAATCCCCTCCGTTCTCTATGGCCAGTTTCCCCCAAAGCGGCGGTTTTATTCCATTCATATCCCACCCGCGCCGGGAATATACTCTCCCATAAGACATTGAACGAGGTGGGACAATGGATCAAATCGCAAATCATATCACGCTGACAGGGTGCCTGGCCTCTGCGCCGGAATACTCACACACCAATCACGGGCGGAGTTTCTACTCTTTTTACATAGAAACCGCCCGTTTGTCCGGCGCTATTGACCGTTTGCAGATTCTGGCGCCGGAAGAGCTGCTGGGCAACACCCCTGCGGAAGAAGGCAGCGGCATCCATATCGAGGGACAGATTCGTTCCTTCAACAACCGGTCATCCTACGGACGCAAGCTGATCATCTCCGTTTTGGCGGAACAGATGGAGGTCTCGGACGCACCCCATGACAATCAGGTTTCTCTCCGGGGCATTATCTGCAAGGACCCCATTTACCGCAGGACTCCCTTAGGCCGGGAAATCTGCGACGTCATGCTGGCGGTAAACCGTCTTTATCGCCGGGCGGATTACCTGCCCTGTATTCTCTGGGGGCGCTGCGCTCAGGAGGTTTCCGTCTATCCTGTAGGCACGCCGCTTGCTGTGAACGGCAGGCTGCAAAGCCGGGACTATATCAAAATGGTAGACGGAGTTGCGGAGCAGCGCACCGCCTATGAAATCTCCGCCATCTCTGCCCAACTGGCAGAGCTGCCGTAGCAAAAGAGGCTGCCTCGGTGAGGCAGCCTCTTTCTATACCCTATGGAATTACACAGGCTCATCCATCAGCCGGTCAAACTCCGCCGCAACCCGGTCAAAGTCCTCCTCAGGGATGTCCAGCAATTCAAAATCGTCATCGGTGGGCACGTAGCCGTACAGATAGACGTCATTGGTGTCGTCAAAGGCTTCCAGAGCAATGTACTGCTTGTCGTCCAGATCAAACACACCCATAATGCCGCATTCAAAGCTCTCGCCGTCATCGAATTCCAACGTGATGATCTCGTCCTCAGAGTACTGTGCGCGCTTATCTTCCATTGATAAATCCTCCTATGATGGAATGTATGTTCAGTATAGCCTGTTTCCCCGGAAAGTGCAAGCCTATTCTTCAAGAAATTGTCGATAAGCTGTGGGAAGGCCGATTTTTTCCTCCAGCTCCTCCCGGGTGACCCAGAGAAAGTCCCCTTCCTCCCCGCAGTCCAGATAACAGCCTGTGAGGTTCCACTGGACGTGGGTAAAAATATGGGTGCGGGCTACGGTTTTCCGAATGTTCTTCGGGTGGACGCCCCAGCGTTCCGCCTGTTCCAGCATTTGAGCCACCGTCAGCTTTCCTTCCGCATCCGGAAGCTGCCACAGTCCCGCCAGCAAGCCCCGATCCGGCCGCTTGCAGACCGCCGTTTTTTCTCCCCGGCGAAGGACAAAAACCGTTCGTTCCTCCTGCTTTCGGGGCTTTTTCTTCTCTTTTACAGGGTAGGAAAGCTGTGTGCCCCGCTGTCTTGCCTGACACAGGTCCGCCAACGGACAGCTTTCACAGGCAGGGGCTCCATTGGGCAGGCAGACCGTGGCTCCCAGTTCCATGAGCGCCTGTGTAAAGTCCCCGCACCGTCCCTTGGGATAGATTTTCTCCAAACGAAGGGCTGTTTCCTTTTTGGTTTTCTCCTCCGTAATCGGTGCGTCCCAGGCCAGAAGTCTGGTGATCACCCGGAGAACATTTCCGTCCACCGCGGGAATGGGCAGGTCAAAGCAAATTGAAGAAATGGCTCCCGTGGTGTAAGCGCCGATGCCGGGCAGGGCTCGGATTTCCTCCGGGGTTTCCGGGAAACGCCCCCCGTGCCGGGTCATGATCAGCCTCGCCGCCTTTTGTAAATTCCGGACACGGCTGTAATAGCCCAGCCCCTCCCATAATTTCAGCAGCTCGTTTTCCTCTGCCGCCGCCAGCGCCTGAATGGTGGGAAGCCGGTTTAAGAACCGCTGGTAATATCCCTTTACCGCTTCCACCCTGGTCTGCTGGAGCATGATCTCCGACAGCCAGATATGGTAAGGCTCCCGATCCCGCCGCCAGGGCAAGTCCCGTTGATGCTCCTCAAACCACGGCAGCAGCTTTTGAGGCAGTTGATTCAGCATGCTCCTTCTCCTTGCTCAAAAACGCCCGCTTATACCGGTACTCTGCATCTTGATGAAAGAATCCGTATTAATCCGCAGCTTTTTCCGTCGTCTTCTTTCTTCTCCGGCGGGCGGGCTTCCTTCTGGCAGCCAATTCGTCAAATTTATGCGCGGCGTCCGAGGCTCCCTCATAGATCAGGCGGCTGACCCGCATGGTTCCGTCCGTCTCCTTCTGTAGACGAATCCGAATCAAATACCGTCCGTGGGAGGGGCATTCCGCCATGGTCATATACCGTCTCCCCTCCTGGGCGATCCACGCGCCGTTGGGCATGGGCGCGCCGCACTGGGGACAGTGACTTTTCAGTTCCGTCATGGCACGGATGGCCTTGGCCTTGTCCTCATAGCCCCGGAACACCGTCCTGCCGATGCAGCCCTCGGGAGGATTGCCGTGGAAGCCATTCTGATGGCTGAGCATAGCCTGCTCATATTCCGCAATTCCCTTTTTCAGGTCTAACCGGCTGCAAATCTGCGCCGTATGGTAGGCGTCTCCCAAAGCGTCGTGAGCAGGTCTGGTCGGCTCAATCCCAATGATCTCCATCGCCGTGGACAGGGCTTTTTGAGAGGTTCCGCAGCCGGTCTGGGCGTTAAAAATCATTTGGGCATTGTACCACTGGGTGATCCAGTCCGGCTCTCCGTCATGGAGAAGAATATTGTCCTCCAAAACCGTCACATCGTCAAAGCCCCAGGTCAGGAAGACGCATTCCCCGCCGATCCATTTCCGAAAACGCTCCATGGCCTCCGGGAAGGGCAAGCCCTCCTCCCGCAGAGTGGCATCATGGATGCCTGTCAGCTTGGATACCCGGCTGTTTAATTTTTTATAATACTTGGGTCGAACCAAAACCTGAAATTCATCGGCAATGGTGCCGTTTTCCAGCAGCCGCACCGCACCGATCTGAATAATCTCTCCGTGAATTTCCACGGGAAGGACTTTCTTCGCCGCATAGGAGCCGGGCCACGGCTGGTTCCATTCCAAATCCAAAACAATATACTGCACACCCTGTTCCCCCTTTTTGTCTGTGTTATCATATCATAGTTTTCCCACCCCCGCAAGACAGGGCAATAAAGTTTTTGACTTTTTCCCCGGATTGTTATATCATTAAGGAAATGGAGGTAGAAACTATGATTCAGATTCACAACTCCGGTATGTTCTATCTGAACGGGAACCTGGTTCCCGCAGAGCAGACCGCCTTTGATCCTTCCGAAGGCCGCAAAAAAACCATGACCTACGGAATTTTGTCCGCCCACAACACATCCGGGAGCATGACCAGCCTGAAGCTCAAATTCGACGCCATGGCTTCCCATGATATCACCTATGTGGGCATCATTCAGACCGCCCGCGCTTCCGGTCTGGAAAAATTTCCCCTGCCCTATGTGCTGACCAACTGCCACAATTCCCTGTGCGCCGTGGGCGGCACCATCAACGAAGACGACCATGTCTTCGGCCTGTCCGCAGCCAAACGCTACGGCGGCGAATTTGTTCCCGCTCACCAGTCTGTCATTCACAGCTATATGCGTGAAATGTATGCCGGCGGCGGCAAAATGATTTTGGGCTCCGACTCCCACACCCGCTACGGCGCCTACGGCACCATGGCCATCGGAGAAGGCGGCCCGGAGCTGGTCAAGCAGCTCCTGTGCAAAACCTACGACATTGCCTATCCCAGGGTGGTAGGCGTTCACCTCACCGGCAGGCCCAGAGCCGGCGTCGGCCCTCAGGACGTGGCTCTGGCGCTGATCGGCGCCACCTTCCGGGAGGGGATTGTCAAGAACAGCGTGATGGAGTTCTTCGGCAGCGGAATTGAACATCTGTCCATGGACTACCGCAACGGCATCGACGTGATGACCACGGAGACCAGCTGCCTGTCCTCTGTATGGCAGACCGATGAAACCGTGAAAAAATCTCTGGCTGCCCATGGAAGAGCCGACGCCTATCGGGAGCTGGCTCCTGAGGACGGCGCCTTCTACGACGCCGTGCTGGAGGTCAGGCTGGAAACCATAGAGCCCATGATCGCCCTTCCCTTCCATCCCTCCAATACCTATACCATCCGGGAGTTCAACGAAAATCTGGAGGATCTGCTTCATGGGGTGGACGAAAACGCAATCCCGACTCTGGGTCTGAAGAAGAAGCCGGAAAGTCTGGTAAAAAAGATTCGCAACGGCAAGTTCTATGCGGATCAGGGTGTGATCGCCGGCTGCTCCGGCGGAACGTATCAGAATCTGGTGAAAGCCGCCGAGATTCTCAACGGCAAGCCGCTGGGCAATGATCATTTCTGGCTGTCCTGCTATCCTGCCAGCCAGCCTGTCCTGATGGAGCTGCTGCGCACCGGCGCGCTGGAAAAGCTGATCGCCTCCGGCGCGTCCATCCGCAGCGCCTTCTGCGGCCCCTGCTTCGGTGCCGGAGATGTGCCCGCCAACGGTGCCTTCTCCATCCGCCATTCCACCAGAAACTTCCCCAACCGGGAAGGCTCCAAGCCATCGGACGGTCAGGTGGCCTATGTGGCGCTGATGGACTCCCGTTCCATCGCCGCTTCCGCCCTGAACGGCGGCGCCATCACCCCCGCCACAGACCTGGCCGAGCTGACAGAGGATCCCGCTTACATGGAATATCACTTCAACGCCGCCCCCTATGAGCGGGTCTATCACGGCGTGGGCAAGCCCGACCCGGAGCAGCCCCTGGTCTTTGGCCCCAACATTGCCGACTGGCCGGAGCAGATCCCCATGCCGGATAATCTGCTGATTACCGTGGCCTCCGCAATTTATGATCCCGTCACCACCACGGACGAGCTGATTCCCTCCGGGGAAACCTCTTCCTACCGCAGCAATCCCCTGCGTCTCAGCGAGTTCGCCCTGAGCCGCAAGGACCCCGCTTACGTCGGTCGTGCCAAAGCCGTTCTGGCTGAGGAAAAGCTGCGGCGTGAGGGGGAAGCCGTGGAGATGCTGGGCTGCGACCCCAAAACCACCGGTCTGGGAAGCGCTGTCATGGCGATCAAGCCCGGTGACGGGTCCGCAAGAGAGCAGGCCGCCTCCTGCCAGCGGGTGCTGGGCGGCGTTGCCAACCTGTGCGAGGATTTTGCCACCAAGCGGTACCGCAGCAACGTGATCAACTGGGGCATGGTTCCTTTTACTGTGGAGCATATTGCCGACTATCAGATCCAGCCGGGAGATCAGCTTTATGTGGAAGGCATCCGGAAGGCGCTGGAAGGCGACACCACCTCCATGGAAGCCATCCTTATTCAGGGCGGCCGGAAACAAACCATTCCCTTAAAGCTGGAAAACCTGACCAGAGAAGAGCGGGATATTATTCTCTCCGGCTGTCTGATCAACTATTACGCACAATAACTTTTATGGACTGACCCAAATCCCGGGTCAGTCCTTTTTTACAGGATCAGGTTGAGAATTCCGCAGATTCCGATGCCGAAGGCCGTGGGTAAAAGGATGGACAGCGCCGTCCACTTCCAGCTTTTCGTCTCCTTGTGAATGGTGAGAACCGTTGTGGCGCAGGGCCAGTGGAAGAGGAAAAAAATCATGGTGCAGAGAGACTCCTTCCAGGTCCAGCCAAACTGCGCCAGCACCTGCGCCATGGCAGAGGTGCTTTCCCCGCCAAAGCTCCCTCCCGCTGTAAGAACCATCATCAAAATGGGCAGCACCAGCTCATTGGCAGGACTTCCCAGCAGAAAGGCCAGCAGAATCGCTCCGTTCAGGCCAATGAGCTTCGCCGGAAAATTCAAGACCTCCGCACAGGTCTGAAGCAGGGGCGTCCCTCCGGGGTTCGTATTGGCAAGAAGCCAAATCACCAGTCCCGCCGGAGCCGCCACCATCACCGCTCTGCCCAGAATGAACAGGGTGCGATCCCAGAAGGAGCGGATCAGCACCTGCAGGATTTTCGGCCTTCGGTAAGGGGGAAGCTCCAGAACGAAGGAGGAAGCCTCTCCCTTCAGCACCGTTTTGCTCAACAATTTTGACGCTGCCAGGGTCATGGCAACGGACAGCAGCAGGCACAGGGTCAGGATCACCGCGCCCACCACCGTTGACCCCTGAGAAAAGCTCAGAGAAATCAGGAAAATCAGTGCCGGAAACCGTCCGTTGCAGGGCACAAAGGCGTTGGTCAGAATGGCAATCAGCCGTTCTCTGGGAGAATCAATAATTCTGCAGCCGGTGACCCCCGCCGCATTGCAGCCAATGCCCATGCAAAGGGTCAGGGACTGTTTGCCGCAGGCACCGCAGCTCCGGAACCGCTCATCCAGCAAAAACGCCGCCCGGGGCAGGTAGCCAAAATCCTCCAAAATGGTAAACAGAGGAAAAAATATTGCCATAGGAGGCAGCATCACCGCCACCACCCTTGCCATGGTGTCATAGACGCCGTCCAGCAACGCCCCTGTCAACCAGTCCGGGGCGTGCAGCCGCCGGAGCAGGCGCAGAAGCCCTTCTCCCAACCGGTCAAAGCACCATTGCAGCCCCTCTGAGGGGTAGTTTGCCCCCTCCATCGTCAGCCAAAACACTCCCAACAGCAGGAGGAACATCACCACGTAGCCTCCCCGGCGGTGGAGAAGCACCCGATCCATCCGCTCCGTAAACGTGAGGCGGCGGGTCTCCTCCCGCTGTACGCTTTCCTTCGCCAGCTCCTCTGCCCGGCGAACAAACTGTCGGGCGATTTCATCGGACTCCTGTTCTGTTTCCCCCCGGATTTTTTCGGGGCGGGCAGAGACCGGCACAAACCCTTCGCAAAGCGCCCGCACCGCTTCCATCAATTCCGGAAGCCCCTCCTCCCGGCTCCCGGAGGTTCCCACCACCGGAACACCCAGCCGCCGCTCCAGCAGTCTCAGGTCGACCTGAAGTCCCGCCCGCCGGGCTTCATCCATCAGGTTTACGCAGATTACGGTTTTCGGGGTCAGGGCGATGACCTGCAGCGCAAGGATCAGGCTGCGCTCCAAACAGGTGGCGTCGCAGACCACCAACGTACAATCCGCCTCTTCAGAGAGCAGAAAATCCTCGGCCACGCCCTCCTCCGGGGAGCAGCTGATCAGAGAGTAGGTTCCCGGCAAGTCCACCAGCCGGTACTCCTGTCCCTTAAAAGTGCAGGTTCCCTGGGCGAGCTCCACCGTTTTCCCCGGCCAATTCCCCGTGTGCTGCTTCATCCCGGTGAGGGCGTTAAAGATGGTGCTTTTCCCCACATTGGGATTTCCCGCCAGACCGATTACCCGCATTGCTCCCGTTCCACCCTGATTCGGCAGCTATCCTGTGTTCGCAGTGCAAGCTGGGTTCCCCGCACACAATATAAAATCGGATTCCCTACAGGGCTTTTTCGCAGACAGCGGATTTTCGTGCCTTCAATCAGGCCGAAATCCAGCAGCCGCCGCCGAAGCCGCCCTGTCATTTGCAGCGCCGTAATTCGGGCAGTCTCTCCTTCCCGAAGGCAGTTTAATGTGGTTTCCATGCAAAAGCCTCCTTTGTTTAACCCAGCCTATGCAAAGGAGGTTTTTCTGTGCCTGTCATTTTTCGCCGGGTTTTGAGCATGCAGGATTTATTTCGACAACATCGTTGAAAAAATTACAAACTGGTAAATGGATGCAGTTGACAATAATGATAATATTTTCGTTCCTATGCAAAAGTTATAAACACTATGCACAGGTTTTTGAACAGGCTGAAGTCCGCACCATTTCTGGATTTTTCATATTTCGACTCTTTTCCCCATGTGTCGCAAATGAACTTCTTTATTTTGAAAAAGTGGATTTTAGTTTACATAATCCTGTTATTTCGTCAGATTACCATAGAACTTTTTCCCAAAAAAAATGCAGGATGCAACAAAGCATCCTGCATTTCGATTCACAGTTTTTCCCCCTCCATGGACTTGGTGGCGTAGGCGTTGAGGGTCTGATCCGCCAGATTTCCCGCTAAGTATTCATAGTAGCCCTGGGCGCCGATCATGGCTGCGTTGTCCCCGCAGAGAGATAAAGGCGGCATACACAGTCTTACCCCCCGTTTTTCACATTCCCGGGTCAGCGCACCCCGAATACGGCTGTTGGCAGCCACGCCCCCCGCCACGGCAAGGGTGTTTCTCCCCGTCATATCCAGGGCAGCCATGGTTCTGGGAACCAGCATATCCGTCACCGCCTTGGAGAAGCTGGCGCACAGATCCTCCCGATCCACCGGTTCTCCCTTCTGGTTGGCGTTGTGGATCAGGTTGATCGCCGCCGTCTTTAAGCCGGAGAAGGACATATCCAGTTCATTTCCGCTGAGTCTGGGATGGGGCATGGGATACCGGTTCTCGTCTCCCCTTTGGGCGGCCTGATCCAACGCCGCACCCCCGGGATAGGGCATTCCCAGCACTCTGGCCACCTTGTCAAAGCATTCTCCCGCCGCATCGTCCCGGGTTCCCCCCAGAATTTCCATGTCCGTATAGTCCCGGACGTCCACCAGCATGGTATGCCCGCCGGACACCACCAGACAGAGGAAGGGGGGCTTCAAGTCAGGATAGGCAAGATAGTTGGCGGCAATGTGGCCACGAATGTGGTGGACGGGAATCAGAGGCTTGTCTAAGGCCATGGCCGCCGCCTTGGCAAAATTCACGCCCACCAGCAGCGCGCCGATCAGTCCCGGAGCGTAGGTGACGGCGATTGCGTCAATTTCCTCCCGGCTGACCTCCGCCTCTTTTAAAGCCTGTTCTGCCAGACCGTAAATCGCTTCAATATGCTTCCGGGAGGCAATTTCCGGCACAACTCCTCCGTAAATTCGGTGGAGGGGCACCTGAGAGGAAATGCAGTCCGTCAGCACTTCCCTGCCGTCACGAACCAGCGCAACCGCGGTTTCGTCACAGGAGGATTCCACAGAAAGTATTAACATTTCATAACTCCTTTCTGAGGATCAGGGCATCCTCAACGGGGTTTACATAATATTTTTTCCGTCTGCCCGCTTCCACGAATCCCAGACTGGCGTAAAGGTTTCGTGCGGGGGTATTGGAGAGGCGAACCTCCAAAAACAGAGTCTCAATATCCCGGCTGTGCAAATATGCCATCATGGCTGTCAGCAGTTCTCTGCCGATTCCCTTCCCACGGCAGTCAGGCGCCACCGCCAGATTCATGATATCCGCCTCAGGAGGGACAGACTGAGAGCCGATATACCCCAGAACCCGGTCATTCTCCTCCGCTACCAGCCAGTAGCTGAGAGGATTTTCCAGCTCTCCCCCAACGGAGGTCTCGCTCCACGGATCGGAAAAGCACAGCTTCTCCAAAGCGGCGATCTGCGCCACATGGTTCCCTTCCATCCTCCGAATCATTTTGCGTCATACCAGCTTTCTCCCATTTTCGCCTCGGCGATCAGCGGCACCGCCAGAGACGCCGCCTGCTCCATCGCCGCCGTCACAAGCTCCATAACCGCCGGTGCTTCATAGGCGGGACATTCCACGATCAGCTCGTCGTGTACCTGCAAGACCAGTCTGGCCTGCAGCTTCTGATTTTCCAGCTCCCGGAACACCCGAACCATGGCCAGCTTCATAATATCCGCCGCCGTCCCCTGTATGGGGGTGTTCAGGGCGATACGCTCCGCCCCGCTGCGGATGTTGAAATTGCTGCTGTGAATTTCGGGGATATTTCTCCGTCTTCCGTAGATCGTTTCCACATGGCCCTGAGCTCTGGCGGTTTCCACAATGTTTTTCATATACGTGCGGACGCCGCTGTATTTGGTCAGATAGTTGTCAATATATTCCCTGGCTTCCCGCCGGGTAACCCCAATATCCTGCGCCAGAGAAAATTCGGAAATTCCGTAGACAATGCCGAAGTTCACCGCTTTGGCATGGCGGCGCATCAGGGGCGTCACCGCTTCCGGCGGAACGTTGAAGACCTGAGAGGCTGTGACGGTGTGGATGTCCTCCCCGGACAGGAACGCCGCCTGCATCTGGGCGTCATTTGCCACATGGGCAAGGACTCTCAGCTCGATCTGAGAATAGTCCGCGTCCACGAGAACCCAGC
>JAEDOJ010000202.1 GCA_016302015.1 Oscillospiraceae bacterium
CGCTGCCCTGGATCTCCTGAACCTCAAACATGACCATGCCGTTGTTGACCGTGACCGTATCGCCGGGCTTTAGGTCCTTGTTCAGATTTTTATAGTTAACGCTGACTCTGGTTTCGTCGCCTTCCACCTCATCGGTGGTGAAGGTGAAGGTTGCTCCATCCGGGATCGTGACCTTGCCGGAAGCAAAGGTTTTCACCCGGTACTCCGGTCCCTTGGTGTCCAGCATAATGGCGATGGGCAGGCCAAGCTTCTGACGGACATGCTTAATCAGTTCGATCTTCTTCGCGTGCTCCTCGTGGGTGCCGTGGGAGAAGTTCAGCCGGGCTACGTTCATACCGGCCAGGCACATTTGGGTCAGAGTCTCCTCATTCTCACTGGCGGGGCCAATGGTGCAGATAATTTTCGTTTTGCGCATATGTCAAATTCCTCCTGTTTACTGAAGAAGTAAATGAATCTGCCGCATAAATTTTATCATATACGCTTTTTTCCGTCAATGCATATTTCGGAGCAGCTGCTTTAAAAACAAAAATCCACCCGGTAATTCCGCAGCCAGAAGTCCAGCTGGCACAGGTAGGCCATGGTCTGGGGCCGCCGCATCAGCTGACCGTACCAGGGCCACTGGGTGTCCGCCGATAGAAGCTTCCGGACCGCCTCGAGGTTGACCAGCTGCCAAAGCGTGGCGTTTTTATCCGCCATAATCCGCTCCAGCCGGACTGCGATCAGCTGTGCGTAACGGGGATCGAAGGTCTTGGGATAGGGGCTTTTCTTCCGGTACAGCACCTCCTCCGGCAGCAGACCCGCCACGGCATGGCGCAGCAGCCCCTTCTCCATGCCCTGATAATCCTTGAATTCCCAGGGAACGCCATACAGATATTCCGCGATCCGATAGTCGCAGAAGGGCACCCGGACCTCCAGGGAGTGGTACATGCTCATCCGGTCCTTGCGATCCAGGAGGGTCTGCATGAACCAGCGGAAGTTCAGGTTCACCATCTCCTTCATGCGCCTTTCCTGTTCCGAGGTTCCCGGCAGGATATCGCTTTCCCGGCAGGTCTTCCGGTAGGCATCCATGACGAAGTCAGCAGCGTTAAGGGGAACGGAAGGCGTTAGAATGGATGCCCGGTCCAATGTGTTCTGTGCCCAGGGAAAGCCCTCTCTGGCCCGGACGGCTGGGTCCCGATACCATGGATAGCCGCCGAAGATCTCATCGGCGCACTCTCCGGACAGAGCCACCTTCACCTCCTGCCGAATCTCCTTGCAGAAGGCCAGTAAGGAGAAGTCCACATCCGCCATACCCGGAAGATCCCGGGCGATGGTCGCTTCCTCCAGGACATCCACCAGGTCCTCCGGGTCCAGCACCGTCCAGTGGTGGTCTGTGTCCAGAGCCTCCATCATGATCCGGATGTAGGCGCTGTCGGAATTGGGCTGAAACTTGTCGGCCCGGAAGTATTTGTCATTATTCTCATAGTCTACGGAGAAGGTTTTCAGCCGCTCTCCCCGGTCCCGCATTTCCTTGGCACAAATGGCGGTGATGATACTGGAATCCAGTCCCCCGGAGAGAAAGGTGCCGATAGGAACGTCGGACACCATCTGCCGCCGGATGGCATCCTTCACCAGATACCGGACGCATTCCGCCGTCTCCCCGAAGCTTTCCCGATGTTCCCGGTCCTGAAGCTTCCAGTAGCGGCGCAGCGTCAATTGCCCATTTTCATAATAGCCGCAACAGCCTGGCTCCACCTCCTGAACGCCCTGAAACACCCCGCTGCCGGGAAGCCTTCCGGGGCCGAGCAGAATCAGCTGGGCCGCTCCGGTTTCATCCAGGCGGGCCCGGACGGCTGGATAGGCCAGGATGGTTTTGATCTCCGAGGCAAACAGCAGCCCGCCTTTATGGAGCTTATAGAACAGGGGCTTCACACCGATACGATCCCGGGCCAGGAACAGCCGCTTCCGCTCACACTCCCAGACGGCAAAGGCGAAGATCCCGTTGAACCGGTCCACACAGCTTTCGCCGTACTCCGCGTAAGCATGGAGCACCACCTCTGTATCCGAGTGTCCGGTAAAAACATGGCCAGCCGCCGCCAGCTCCCGGCGAAGCTCCTCCGTATTATACAGCTCCCCGTTATAGACCAGCATATAGGTTTCCCCTGATTGCTGCAGCACCATAGGCTGTCTGCCGTTGACCGGGTCGATGATGGCGAGCCGGGCGTGGAGCAGGGTCACGTCCTCCTCGTGAAACACACCGCGGTCATCCGGACCACGGCGGTGCATGGTGGCAAGCATGGCTTGAATGGTGTCGGCCGTGGCTTGCAGACCGATCATACCGGAAATCGCGCACATAATGGTCACATCCTTTCCATCCTCTTATCCTATGCATGTTTTTCCCGGAAATGTGCATCCTAGCAAGGAAGAAAAGAGGGATACTGCATGAAAAACAGCAAGGAGATTCTTTCCTCCGTTCTGAAAACGACACAAATGGGGCAGGTAGGCATCCGCAGTGTGCTGGACACCAGCATGCGTCCCGGACTGCGCAAAGCGCTGGAGTCCCAGCTCCACGAATATGACTCCATCGAGACGGAAGCCCACTCCATTGCCACCCAGCGGGGGTGGGAGCTGGAGGAGCTGGACCCGGCGGTGCGGTTTATGACGGACATGATGACCCGGATGAAGCTCAACGGCAGGAACTCCGACTCCAAGATTGCCGGAATGATGATCGAGGGCAACACCAAGGGAATGATCAAAGGATTAAAAAACATTCACCAATTTGCAGGTCAGGATGAAAAGGTCAATATTCTCTCCCAGAAGCTGCTGGACTGCGAAACCGCCAACATCCGACAGATGCAAGGGTTTCTGTAGTGTGGAGTGTGGAGAGTGGAGTGTGGAGTTGTTCTCAGAAATATCAAGGGTATGCTGCGCAGCGGGTCCACGGCCCAACTCCACTCTCATCTCTCCACACTCCACTCTGAGAATCATTCCTCCCTTTTCTGTAACCTTCCATCCTGCTTCCGCATATGATAGCGGAGAACGTGAAAGGAGTGATTCTCTTGAGCGCAACAGGCT